>JANXOJ010000277.1 GCA_025353625.1 Planctomycetota bacterium
ATAACGCAACACTTCGCTACCGGACGTCGTGCCGCGGTAGATAATGTAAGTGTCGGCACCCGCTGCCGCTTGCCACGTCAGCACGACGGATCGGTCGCCTGGGGTTGCGGTGATGCCTGGTGGCGGCGATGGCAATGCAATCGGAACCAGCGGCAGGGCGAAGGACTCCGCCGACGCCGCGCTTTCACCTCCGGTATCGACTGCGGAAACTCTGTAGTAATACGGCGTGCCGTTGGTCGCCGTGAGGTCGCTATACGTCGCGCTCGTTACGCCGGTTGCCAGGGGTGTCGCGCTTTCACCACCGGGCGCGGTGCCGCGATAGATATTGAAGCTCTGCGCGCCGACGGGAGCGAGCCACGAGAGCGTTACTCGTCCGTTCGCCGGCACGGCCAGGAGTTGGCTCGGGGCGACGGTCAGCGTTTGTACCGAAAACGCCGAGTAGGCGGAGAAGCCCGCCAGGTTTCCGCACTGCACGCGATACGTATACGACACGCCGGGCGTGAGTCCGCGTCCGCCCGGCCCGGTGTCGGTGTATGTCTCGGCGGAGTCGGGCAGCGATGCAACGAAGATCGGATTGCCCTGCCCGACGATGCGGAAGACCCGTATCACCGTGGCGTCTTCGGCATTGTTCGTCCAACTCAAGGCGATGGAATTCGTCGCCACGGCCGTGCTTGCGGAACTGGAGATCGGTTCAGGCGGCACGGGCATGGTGAGGGCGGACTGATTGGACCAAGTCGAGTTGGCGACGAAGTTCGTCGCCCGGACTTGGTAGGTATACGTCGTACCTTGCGTCAGGCCGGTGTCCAAAAACTGGCCGGCACCGGGTGCCAGAAAGGCCACGGGGGCGAACGTGCCGGAATTGCCTTGCTTGCGATCGACCTCGTAGCCATCTTCGTTCGTGGAGTTTGTGGTCCAGGTGAGCGTGGCTTGCGTGCCGGAAATCGGCGTCGTTTGCAGGCTGGAAGGAGCAGCCGGTGCCATGCCGGAAAATAACTGGCTGCGTGGGATGGCCTGCGGCGGGCTATGCGTACTGGACCATCCCAGTTGTATCCGCGCGTCGCCGTTGCCCTGGAAATAGTCCAACTCAATGGCGTAGCTCTTGCCGGCTTGGAGAACGGTCGACGAACTGGTGTCGAGGGTCGCGCCGTGGTTGGTAAAGTTATCGATGACCAACTGCCCATTGATGTACAGCCGCACGCCATCGTCGCTGATCGTGGAGAATGTGTACGCTTCGGAGAATTGGGCCTGCACCTCGCCCGTCCAACGGACCTCGTAATACGACTGCCCGACGATGGTTGCCGGCCCCGCTGCGCTCCAATTGTAGTCGATCGACGGATCGACGCGCGTCAACAACGGCGTGGCGGTGGTGAAGTCGACCGAGGTGCCGGCATAGTATTGGCCGCGAAGCCCGTCGCCGCCGCCGATTGCCGGTTGCCCCAACGTGACGGCGGTGACGGAGTTGGTGTAGGCGGAGTTGCCGATGATGTTGCCGGCTCGAACGCGATAGGCATAGGTTGTGAACGGCAGCACGGAATTATCGACGTAGGCAGTTTGATTCACGCCGGCCGTGCCGACCTGCGCGAAGGCCCCGTTGTTCGTGGAACGTTCGATGGAAAAGATCGTCTCGTTGTTCGAGTTGTCGGTCCAAGCGAGCGAAACCTCGGAACCGGAGATGCTCGTCGCGGTCAGGCTGCTTGGCGCGTTGGGGGCGGTGGTGGGCGGTGCGTTCAATGCGTAACTCACCAGCGCGTTGCCGTTGCCGATGTAAACGTGTGCATTGGCCACCGTGGGAACGGAAAACTTCATCACCGCGCCGGGAGAGTCCGCGCTATTGGCCAACGTGGAACTGTTGTAGAGTTCGCTGCCAAGGTTCGTGGCGGAATAGGCTCGCAACTGGCCCGAACCGCGCTCCAGGCCCCAGACGATTCCATTCACCGCGCCGTCGGATGAAATAATCGGCGAACCGTCGAGATTTCCAAAATTGTCGGAAGTCGTGTTGCTTGCCGTCAGAACGGCATTGCTGATGGTATAGGAATTGATCGGCCCGTTATACCCCGAAGTGATGTAAACCTTCCCATTGAAATAGGCGGGCGTACTCAAGATGCCGCCAACCGCGTTGGCCAATTCCTGCACCGCGCCAACGTCGGTCGATGCGTTGAACTTGCCCAGATTGCTGCGGTCGAGCAGGTAGATCGAGCCTTGCTTTCCGCCGCCGACGAGCAAGTGCGGATGGGCCGTGCTGCCGGCCGAGTCGGGAAGCACCATCGGGCCGCCCGAGCCTAGATCGGTATCCGCCCCGTTCAGCGATGCCTGGTTGTAGGGGGTGAAATAGTCGACGACTTTCAGCCCCCAGCCGTTCACGTTCTGGTTGGTCTGGCTGGTCGTGGCGTCCACGGCGACCTTCACGAACGAATCGCCGTAGTCGCCGTCGATGGGAAACCCTTGGGCGTTGAAATTATTGGCCGCTTGGTTGAAACTGCCGTTGCCTGTTTCAAAGTAGAAAAAACCTTGCGGATCGGTGACGATGGAATCGCCGCCCTGCCAGATGCCGCCAAGTCCGCCGTTGGGCGTCGCGTTGAAAACGCCAGTCGGGGCCAGTGTCGTCGCGTTGAAACTGAGCATCCAGCCGTGGTAGGGGCCGTTGTCGCCGTGCGATCCACTGCCCAAAACGACTTGGCCGTTGACCAGCGCGACCGCCGGGCGAAACATCTGCCGCAGCGCATTGAAGTAAACGCGGTTTTGCCCTCCCGCGTTGATCGAGCCGTCGCCGGTGCCCAGCGTGTAGGGACCGCTATTAAACGTATAGCTGCCGTCGCTGTTGGCGGTCGTGTCGGCGATGACCGCGCTCGAACTCGTACCGTCGTGGACGTTGACCTTGTACAGCGCGTTGACGTAGTGCGGATTCGCCGCATCGCCGTTGTGGACCTCCTTGGTCTTGGCAACGAGATAGAGGTAGCCGTTCGCGGTGTCGATGGCCGGCGTGCCGGTGATGCCGATCTCGGGCGTGATATCGCCGGAGTTGACGTCCGCCGACGATGCCGTGGTGATGACGGTGCTTGAAGTGCTGGTAGCGAACGCATCGTGCCAAAGAATCTGCCCATTATCGGCGTCGATGGCATAGAGGCTATCGTGTTCCGTGGCAACGAAGGCGACGTTATGCGTGCCGGCGACATTCGGCGCGGTGATATTCAACGCCCCCATGAACAGCGGCTGAGCCAGCACCTGGCCATCCACGGCGGTAGTAAACTGTTTGCCAAAGCTGCCGGCGATGACGTTGGCCGGCGACAACACGACCTCGCTCGCGTTCAAGCCGGTGCTGGCACCGTCGTAGCGATAGAACGCAGCGTTGATCGATAACAGCGTCCGCTCTTCGAGCCGTTCAAACGCAATGCGACGCAACCGCGATTGGAAACGGCCCGTGCGACTCGACGGTTTGCGGCGATGGTCGGACGAAAAAAACATTCGGAAAAGAAAATTAGCGTCGATCGGCGAAGATTTGGTGTTCCCAATACATTATCCACTTTGTCGTTGCTGCAAGCAACTTGAACAGCCGCGACCAACTACCAGTTTTCTTAAAACATCCCCAACTCGTCGCGGGCCTCTTCCGTCATGCGCTCGGGGGTCCAGGGTGGGCTGAGGGTTACTTCGACTTTGACTTCGCCGGAATCGTCCAAGGCAATCAGCGCATCGCGAACATCGGCTACCATTTGCGGGCCGAAGGGGCAGGCAGGTGAGGTTAACGTCATGACGACGCCCAGATTGGTCTTTTCGCCGGCATCTTCAACGGCGACGCCGTAGACCAAGCCGAGGTCGACGATGTTGACCATCAACTCCGGGTCGCGGACCTGTTTCAAAGCGGAATAAACGGTTTCTTCTGCAATGGGCATGGTACTACTCGCTGCGATAGAGGTGAGCGCGGCCACTTCAGCCCCAAACGTATTTTTTCTTGGGCCGCTCGATAATTTTCACGAACACTTCACCGTTCTCGACTTTGACTTCGTGCGACGGTGTTCCGCAGACTGCCGGCATGCAAAGCACGCGGCCATCGCGAATATCAAACTTCGCCCCGTGACGCGGACAGGCGATGGTAAATCCTTCCAAAAAGCCTTCGCCCAGCGGGCCGCCGTCGTGCGTGCAAACGTCGTCGATGGCGTAGAAGCTACCGGCGACGTGAAACACCACTACGTAACGCTCGCCCAACTCGAAGACCTGCTTGCCTGGGTCGGGCAGGTCGCCGACGCCGCACACCCGCTCGAAATCGACATCAGTCATACTCGCGGACCCTCCGGCCGATGGCATCTCCCAGGGCATCGCGGACGCTCTCGACCGCGATGCGATCGAAGACTTGCTGAAAGAAACCGGAAACGATCATGCGGATGGCCTCTTTGCGAGTCAGCCCGCGAGCTTGTGCGTAGAAGACCTGTTCGTCATCGACGCGGCCGGCGGTGGCGCCGTGGGAACACTTCACGTCATCGGCTTCGATTTCCAACCCTGGGATGGAATCGGCTCGAGCGGATTCGCTGAGAATAAGGTTATCGTCGCGTTGGTAGCCGTCGGTTTTTTGGGCATCGCGATCGACTTTAATCATGCCGCGCCAAACGATGCGCGAATCGCCCTGCAACGCGCCCTTGTAGAGCAAGTTGCTCGTGCAGTTGGGCATCTCGTGATGTTGCAAGGTATGGTAGGATAGGTGCTGCGTACCGTCGGTGAACATCACGCCGTTGACTTGGGCATGGGCACCCTCGCCGACGAGGGCAACGTGCTGATTAACTTTTGCCAAGCGGCTGCCCAGGGCGCCGATGGTCCATTGCAACTTGGCATCGCGGCCGACGAGGGCCTTTTGGTGTGCGAAATGCCAGACGCCGCTGCCCCAGTTCTGAAGGTTCACATAGCGAAGTCGCGCACCGGGGCCGACGAGGATTTCTACCGCTCCGCAGTGCAAGCCGGCGGCCGCATGATCGGAACTGGCCGTCTCCGCAAGGACGGTCGCCTCGGCACCTTCCTCCAACACGATCAGGGCATGGCCAAAGTCGCTCTGGCCCGGCGACATGGCCGAGAACATGTGCAACGGCTGATCGATGACGACGCCTTTGGGCACGAACAGGATCATACCGCCCGACCAGCAAGCGGCGTGCAAGGCCGAGAACTTATCGTAGAGCGGATCGATGGCGCGGGTAAACAGATACGGCTCGATGGCCGGGCCGTGCGATTGCACCAAATCGTCCAGGCTACCGAACAGCACGCCTCGAGCGGCCAAGGCCGGATCGAGCCGTGCCTTGCAGGGGCGGCTATCGAGCGCGTACGCACTACCGGCCAAGTCGAGTCCGGCAGCCAGCAGGGGGCCGACTGCCGTCGGCTGGCCGTTACTGGAACTGGCGTGCGCGGTGTGGCTCGGCAAGGGGAATTTGTCGAACCGGAAGCGGCGAATGTCGGTTCGCCGCCACTCCTCTTGCTTCGGACTGGGCGACGCGTCGTGCGGCAACGGCAGTTCCTGAAAAGCCTTCCAGGAACTGCGCCGCAAATCGGTCAGCCAGCGCGGTTCGAGCCGCGACGCGAGGAATGTCTCGAAGGCGTCTTGAGTAAGTCCTATTGCAGTCGTCTGTGTCATTCTACCCAACGGTTCCTTCCATCTGCAATTCGATCAAGCGATTCATTTCCACGGCGTATTCCATCGGCAGTTCCTTGACGAGCGGCTCGATGAACCCGCTGACGATCATCGTCGAAGCTTCCGTCTCGCTGAGGCCGCGACTGGCCAAGTAGAAAAGTTGCTCTTCGCCGATTCGCGAGACGCTCGCCTCGTGGCCGATCGAAACGTCCTGCTCTTCAATCTCCAGGTACGGATAGGTGTCGCTACGGCTTTGCGGATCGAGAATTAGGGCGTCGCAGACGACGTTCGACTTCGATTTCTTTGCCCCCGGCATGACCTTGCACAGGCCGCGATAGCTGGCCCGTCCGCCGTTCTTGGAGATCGACTTGGAAACGATGCGGCTGGACGTATGCGGGGCACAGTGGACCACTTTGGCTCCCGCGTCCTGGTGCTGCCCGTTCGAGGCAAAGGCGACGGAGAGGACTTCGCCGCGAGCACCCGGCTCCATCATATAGATGGCCGGATACTTCATCGTCAAGCGGCTGCCGAGGTTGCCGTCGACCCATTCAACGAGCGAATCGCCGTAGGCCACGGCGCGCTTGGTCACGAGGTTATAAATGTTATTCGCCCAATTCTGGATCGTCGTATAGCGCACGCGCGAGCCGCGTTTGGCGATCACTTCGACCACGGCCGAGTGCAGGCTCTCGGTGCTATACATGGGGGCCGTGCAGCCTTCCACGTAGTGGACTTCGGCACCTTCATCGACAATAATCAGCGTCCGCTCGAACTGGCCCATGTTGGCCGCGTTGATGCGGAAATATGCCTGCAAGGGGAAGTCGATTTTGACGCCCTTGGGGACGTACACGAACGACCCACCCGACCAAACCGCCGAATTCAACGCGGCAAACTTGTTGTCGGTAGGTGGAATGATCGTACTGAAATACTCGCGCAGTAGGTCTGGGTGCTCTTGAACGGCGGCATCGGTATCGGTGAATATGACGCCTTGCTTGGCCAAGTCTTCACGGAGCGAGCCGTAGATGACTTCGCTCTCGTATTGTGCCTTCACGCCGGAAAGAAACTTCTTTTCGGCTTCGGGAATACCGAGCCTATCGAACGTGTTCTTGATGTCGGCCGGCACGTCGTCCCACGACTTGCTTTGGCCCTCGGTCGGCTTGAGGTAATAATAGACGTTCTGGAAGTCGATGTTGATCGCACCGCCCCACTTGGGCATCGGCTTGGAATTGAAAATATCCAAGCTCTTGAGGCGGAACTCCCGCATCCACTGCGGCTCGCGCTTCATCTCCGAGATTTCCTCAACGATTTGCCGGTCCAGTCCCTTGCGGGCTTTGAAGACAAAGTGCTCCTCGTTGCGGAAATCATACTTGTTGATTTCGCCCAGCACGTTACTTTGCGGATGGGGTTTGATATCCGTTACCATATTCGTCTCGAAGTCCGCAAGGGGCCTATCGGGCCTGCGGTGCTTCGCCTCCTCTCGTTAAGGAACTGCCTAAGCGATTGTTCAAAACTGCGTAACTCTCCGTAGGACGGCCTGCCCTTACGAACCCCATCCCGCGTTTGCGGAAAGAGCCATATTGGCCTCGTCGGCATGAGCCTCGGGATAGGCGGCTCGGATGCGGTCGTAGCCCTGCTTGTGCAGTTCCATCGCCAATTCCGGCCCTCCCGTTTCGACGACTCGCCCGCCGAGCATCACATGCGTGAAGTTCGGATGGTTGTACTCTAATAGTTGTTCGTGGTGGGTGATGATCAAGATTCCCATTTCGTGGCCGCCGATTTGCGCGATGCTTTGGCTGGCCAGACGGACTGCGTCAACGTCGAGTCCGCTATCGGTTTCATCCAAAATGGCAAATTTGGGCCGCAGCATGGCCATTTGCAAGATCTCGGCCCGTTTCGACTCGCCGCCGGAGAAGCCGTCGTTGACGTAGCGGCGGGCGAACTCCTGATCGACACGCAGGTTTTCCATTTTCTCGCGAAGCTCCTTGCGGAACTCGCGCATGGGAATCAGTTCTTCGCCCTCTTTACGCTCCGGACGCCGCACATTGGTCACCGCATGGCGAAGAAAGTCGGCCATCTTCACGCCGGGGATTGCCACGGGCCGCTGGAAGGCCAGGAACAGACCGGCGCGAGACCGCTCGTGCGGCTCCATCGCCAAGAGGTCTTGGCCGTTAAGCTCGATTTGCCCGCCGGTCACTTCGTAGCCGGGGTGGCCCATAATGGCAAAGCCCAGCGTACTCTTTCCGGAGCCGTTGGGGCCCATCAAGGCGTGTATTTCTCCGCGTTGAATGGAGAGACTGACTCCCTTCAAGATCGGCTTGCCCGCCACTTCGACGTGCAAGTCGTTGATCGCCAAAACATCGCTCATTGCTTGTTTTTCTTCCCTTCGCATATTAACTGGATTCAAAACGGCACTCGCCCCCGCCGTTGAGCCGACAGTGCGTTAATTCCATTTCGTTCCCGATCAATTCCGAGAACATCATTTTTTCCATTGTGCAGATACTACGATCTTCTTCAGCCAAGTTAGGGTACGGACAGACATGGGTGGTGAGGGTCGTATGACCGCCCGAACTCGCGACCGAGGCGGGAATTCTACGCTGATTCAGCAATTCGGCCAGCGACTTCAATTTTTCTTCCGGCGTCGTTCCATGAATCTGAGCCGCATATCCGGAGGCCAAAGCCCTGGAAATCCGACGCAACATGTCGCGACGCACGTTATCGTCGCTTTCGGTTCGAATCTCACGCCATAAAGTCATGGCCAAATCGGTAAAATTCGAGCCCGTTTGACGCAAACCTTTGTCGGTAAGCGAATATCGGTGCTTGGGGCGCCCGCGGCCTGCCCGAACGGTTTCCCGCTCGATCATTAACTGGGCGGTTAAGCGCGTCAGCCGCTGCCGTACGGCGGTCGCCGTAACTTCCATCGCATCCGCGAGCTCCGTAACGCCCAAAGGACCGGCAATGCGAATCAAATCGAGCAAATCGGTATCGGAATTGGGGGCTTCAATGCTCATGGCTATCCCGCGTGGAGTTTCAGCTAGTCACCGTGAACAGACATGCCTAACATGACTGTTTATCTTGGCCTTACTTTCAAAGTTCGATTGCTCTTTCCTGCCTCACATATCCTACAGTTGCCCAGCATTATTAGCAAGGGTTCCTGTCAAAAAGATTGGGCAATACCGGCAGCCTCTTCACGCGGGAAGTATTTCTCGACGACATCAAAAAACTCCGCCGAAGTGGCAACTCGGCCCACATTGGCCCGAAACGCCCTCGCACCGGGCCGGCCGTTGGCGTAGCAACAGGCATATTTTCGCATGAGTACCGTCCCTTGCTGCTCGCCAAATCGTGCGGTAACAAGGCGAAAATGTTCCAGCATGAAATCTCGCTGCTCGGCCAGGGTAGGGTCGGGGGGGATTGGCTCACCTGCCAAGGCTGCCTGGGCCTGGCGAAATAGCCAGGGGCGGCTGAGCGCGGCGCGGCCGATCATAACGCCGTCAATATCGTAGCGGCGGAAGGCATCGACAACGGCCTGGGGGGTGGTGATGTCGCCGTTTCCAATGAGGGGGATGCGATAAAGGGCCGGCTTGATGCGTGCGATTTCGTCCCAGTCGGCCGACCCGCGAAACATGTCGGCAGCGGTACGGCCATGCACGGTCAACGCGGCCCCCCCGGCGTCCTCGACCGCCTGGGCCACATCGCAGGCGTTAATGGTGTCGCGACATGCTCCGAGGCGGATTTTGGCCGTTACCGGCGTTGGAGCACAGGCTTTCGCCACGGCGGAAACGATCGCCCCGACGCGATCCGGAAAGCGAAGTAGGTAGGAGCCGCTGTGGGCCTTTGCAGTGATTTCCGTCACCGGGCAGCCAAAGTTGATATCGACGATGCTGACGTGAAAATCTTTCGCCAATCGCCGACCAACCTCGGCCATCACGTCGGGGTCGTTGTCCCAAATCTGCGTCGCCAGGGGGCGCGGCTCGTCCAAAACGCCCCACAGTCGCTCCGGAGGATGGTCGAAGCGAGATTCGATCTCCAAAAACCCCCGGGCACTGAACATCTCGGTGGCCGGCAACCCAACACCGCCGTGCCGCCGCACGACCTGACGAAAGGCATAGTTCGTGAAGCCGGCCATGGGTGCCTGTAGGATCGGCGGATCAATGACCACGGGGCCAATTTCTAAGGGACGGACCATGCGGTAAAGAGACTCCGGCGGCTAGCGTTCGGCATTAAATAAAAGCGGCGAATGGGATATTGGGTGTGTCTCTCTGGCCCTACTCCGACCAGAGCCTCCGCAGGGCTTCGGGGCTGGCCGCCGATTCGATAGCCTCAAGTATTGATTCGAGTTTGTCCCTGTCGGTGATCGCTTGGATCTCAGGCATCAGCAAAAGTGCCGATTTGCCAAACTTGACGTTCAGGGCCACGGCGATTCCCTGGGTGATCCCCTGGGTGATTCCTTCATTTATGGCCTCTGACCGTTCAAATCGTTCAAGACTCGTGACGTAGGGCATGTGCTTTTCCTTTTTATATTGTTCGATTTGGTGCAAAAAAGCGATTTCAAGCGGCTTCGGCAAATCCATCATCCAATCAATCAGTCGCAGCAACTGCCGAATCCGTTTCTCACCCCAACCTCGTTTCTGTAACTGCGTGAACAGCAGAAACTTTCTTTCCTTCCGGTCGTGCTGGTCGTTGCGAGTCTCCAGCGTGTCCAAATGGGCTAAAATCACGGTCGCAAATGGGTTCTCGCTAACGTTCAATTCCCGCCGACGATCCGCATAGTCCAAGAGCTTGACGATCGGAAACTCAATTCCAGCCTTCACGCCCCAGCGGTTGTAGCCAAACCGATCTGGCCGCCAGCGGGGATTGTCGTCGCCTAGGACCGCGAAGCTAGCCACCTCCCTATTATATAAGTCGAACAAGCGGTAGTTGTAAACATACATCCGCCAAGCAAATTTTGGGTCTTCCGACGTCTGCACCTCGACGTGGATGAGAATCCACTGCTCGTCGCCATTCCGCAACCAGACTTTGACTAGTTTGTCGACAAACCGCCTGCCGATTTCTGCATCCCGAACGACCTGCCGGAGCTCCTTATCGAGCGACTCGCACCCTCGGCTCCAGTCGATATCGGCATGGGCCGCTGGAAAGAAGAGATTCAGAAACGCCTCGAAGAAGACGTCGAGAGCCTCTTTCCAAGGGCTGTCATAGTCGGACATCGAGAGACTCTCCCTATTGTACGCTCAATGCCGCGAGGAAACTATCGGCTTTCGTGCCCGGTGGAAGTGTGGCTATGGCATTATCCCCGATTCTTCGATTGTAGTCCGTCAGCGATTGGAGAAAAGCAGAGGTCTGTTCGGTCTGGGCGTCGATCGTTGCCAGAACGCGCTCCGGCGTGGCGCGGCCCGATTGGAATGCAGCCGTGGCTTCGGCTCGCGATATGTCGGAAGCAATGACGGCGGATGCTCGTTCCATAACGGCTAGTTCCATCGCAGGGATGGCCGCTTCGATACTGCGCATCAACCACGATCGATGTGCCGTTGTCGCCGTCAATGGATAACGGCCCGCGAAGGGGACCGAGGACGGTAACGGAAGGTCGGCGTCCGTGCCTCGGCCCATGCGTGTGGCCAAGGTATGCTGTGCAACGATCAGGTCGGTCTGCGCTTCGAGCATTTGGGCCTCGAAGGCGAGCCTTGCCGCTCGCAGTTGCAGCATCGCGGTCGGCGGGAGCGTAGCTTGAGCCACGACCATTGGCGCGATGCTTTCCAACCATTGTCCCCGTTCCGCAAGTGCCTGAAATTGTGCCGCCATTTGCCGCGCGTTCCAATATGCTTCCAACACGGCGGCACGATCCGGATTCAGCGAAGTTCGCATACAGTTTGCCATTGTCAAAGGCCGCCCCGCCTGCGGCGGCAGGTTGCGGTCCCAATGCAGAGCCGAAGTCAACTGTAGCGTTCGATCCGTAGCCGTCAGATTTACCAAGCCCGGATAGATCGCCAAAGACGATGCCGGCGGAACGTTGTTCTCGGTGACCGGCTTGTTACTCGTCCGCAACATCGGTCCGGTCGAGGATGCCGGCTGCCGCAGGGGCGGATCGAGTTGACCGGGGTTCAGCGGGATCGCCGATTTTTGCGGAGGGGCCAATCGCGGCTCCTGAAGTTCGCCCGGTCGGGCAACGCCTTCCGACAAGGATTGACTCGGCGGCGGGATGCGCAGTGGGTTGCCGGATGCCGCGTCGGCATCGGCCTTTTCGGGACGTAACGGTTGCAATGGCCGACTGGGCTGAGTGGAACCGGCGGGCGTCGGCATCGGTTGCAGGAACGTCGCGGGAATCGTTGGGCCGTTGCTCGCGCTGGACGGTGTTGCAGCGGGCGTCGGCATGGATATTGAACTCGGTGTGGAAGTCGGTGTCGAAGTCGGTGTCGAACTTGGCTTAATCAACGTGCCAACGACCACTTGGGGCGGCGATTGCAACGATACGACCGTCAATGCGTAATCGGCGATCTCATGGTTATAGTTGCAAACGGCGGCCACCAGCGCGCGTTGCTGGCGCGTTTGCATGTCGAGGCACTGGATGACGGTTGCTAGTCGGCCCGATCCGGCCGCTTGAAGTTCGATCGCCGCATCGGCGGCATCTTCTGCCGCCAGGACGGCCGTCGCGTGGCTTTCAATCGCACGATTCCTCAAGGGCAAAGTCTGATCGATCATTCTTGGGCGATCCAAGGCAGCTCGCCCGCCAAAGAGCTCGGTAAAGTAAGTGCGATAAGGGCCGGTATGCGGTCGATCCGCAGGCAAGGGCAAGGGGGCATCGATGGGCATCAGCATTCGTGCCGCCAGATCGTGCTGAGCAACGACCGCCCCGACTTCGGACTCGCGGAGTTGGGCCGCGCTGATTGCTTGAGCCGTTCGCAAATCGGCGGCCTCGTCGGATGCCGTCTTCAGCCGGGCAAGCCGCTGCGCGCGCGCGAAACAAACGTGGTACTCCGCCACCGCATCGACCAACTTCCAATAGGCGTGGACGGCTTCGGCCTGCTGCTGCCGCTGTGTCACGGTGGATAAAACGGTCAGCAACGTGATCGGCCGACCGCTCAGACTGCCACCCGGCGGCACGCTTACGATTTCTGCGATAATCTCTTGCGGCGAACCGCGCATGGCCGACGCGGGACGACTCGGTTCGCCCGCCGGCAAGAGGTTCGGAGGTGGTACGCCCGTCCTCACCCCAGGCCCCTCTCCGGCATAGGGGCGCGGGGAGATCGTATCGATCGGCTCCACAGCACTCGCTGGCACGACCAGCCCCGGTTGAACGACGGGGTGGGGCGGTAGCTGAGCCGGCATCGCATCGGCGGGCACCACACCTCCTGGCACCACGGCTCCTGGCACTGCTTGGATGGACGGCGGGCTAATCGCGTTGGGAAGGGGCGGAATACGCGGTGCCCCATCCTCGGGGAATACGGTTGCCCCGCCGCCTTGGCCCAAAAGAACCGAGCCAAGTACGAAAGACAAAAACGACATCAACGACCTCCTGCCGGAAAATCCATCCAAGGTATGCGACAATTCCTATAAGCCTGCCATCTTTACGCGATTTAGTCAACCGCATCCCCTCTGGGGACAAGGGGAACCAATACCCTTTTCCAATCCGCGAAATAGACTTGATTGGTTCCGGCGTTATATTCGCCAACTTGTGGAGCCTTTTAACTAGTGCTTCTTCCAAGCCAAAAGTTCGCGTGAATTCGTCTGGCACCCCCGGTCTATACGAATCGGCCCGCCCGAAAACTAAGCGTTG
>JANXOJ010000387.1 GCA_025353625.1 Planctomycetota bacterium
GCCCCGCCCGGCGATCAAAGATTTTTCACGGCTGCCGGAAGGACACAGAAACTCTCACCCGGCCCCGCACCGCTCCTCAAGTACGCCTCTCCGGAATTCGTTACCAGCGTGCCGCTTGTTGCACGGCCACGAATTCCGCCGTACTTTGGCAGTGACACAATGAGCGGGCTCACGCCAGCATCTTCCAAAATCGTGGCACGGGATGTGTCATTTCCTTGGCCGGACAACTTGCCGATACCGGTGACTCCATCCTCATACGCATTATGCACCAGCACGCCGCTTTCGCCGACGAAGTAGTGGTGCTCGCCTTCGACTTCCAAATTGTATACCCGATGCAGACTGGGCTTCATGCCGATGGATTCGACAGTGGCGACCTCACCGGCACGGGTCACGAGGCGTTCACCGACGGCAAGTTTTTCCGCTGCGATGTAATCGCCCCGATCCAAGCTGTAGAAGCGGTGTGGTGGCGTGGGCTCCAACGGCTTTTCCTCGCCGGAAACGCAAAGTTGTAAGACTTTGCACTTGGCGGTGGTAAATGTGCCGGTGATAACCCGCCCACGACCAGACTCGATCTCCCGGCAAGCCTCGATAGCGAACACGTCAGCCGGGCCGTTGATGCCCAATTCGGCAAGCTCGAAGTGGATTTGCGAGTCAAGTTACTTAATCTATGTCGCCGATTCCTCACTTAGTCCCAACTCGTTAATCCACACCGATTGACCCTCGGGGATCTTCTTTGCTGCTTCCACAATTATGGACGGCACTACATGTCCCGCAATTACGATACTTTCGGTCGAGTAGTCGAAATATGCACGTCTGCCCGATAACCCGCCAGTTTCGGCACGAATTTCGATTGAGAACGGCAGTACCCACTCGTGGCGGACAGCATTTGGAGCACGGTGTTTCTCTTTCAGGTGCGCTACGAAGTAAACATGCTCGGTTATCATGGTACGTCTCCTGGTAGAATCAATCGCTGAGTCGGAACAACATTCGGACGGGCCGCAACGCGCCAAGCCCAATAGCCGGGCCGGTCGCCCCACCGACGCGAACACGGCGGCCAAAGTGGGGCGGCTGGCAGTTTAGTTGGAAGTTCAGACCCGATGAAGTCGGAGGCTGCGGCGTCGACCGCGGCCTCCGTTGGGACATCCCAAAGAGGAGAGGGCTTTCCCCGTGAGCAAACTATTCTCGGAAGCCACTTTGGTTAGGCAGTCCGGGGCTTCTTCTTGTCCTGTTTCTGCTTGTCGGCCTTCGCGTGTTTGGCTTCGTTCTGCTTCTGCCCTTTGGCCTTGTCCTTCTTGCCTTTTTTGTCGCCCATAGGGTGACTCCTTTCTGGCTCGCTTCGTTATATTTCTCTGCGAGTCCGGGTTCCGGTCGTCTTGACCTACGATGCATTTTTCGGGGCCAACACGTATTCGGCCGCCGAAGTGCAATAGAACATTGCCGAATTGTCGCAGCCGAGCATGGCGATGTCAATCGTCAGCACTCGGTTCAATACGTCGGGGCACCGCCGTGGCCAACCTCGGCCTCAGATCGGGCCTTGGGCTTTTCCCCAACCGGCCAACAGCCGCGAACGTCTTGGCCAACCTGGGGCTACGCCGGGGCGGCCCTGGGCAAGGGGCCTTGTGGCCGTACAATACCTAAAACCGAACCAAGAACCGAACCAACTTTCAAAACCTTTTTGCGGCGAAGGCTAACCGCACCAGGGACAACCGGCGAGAACTCCGCAGTTTCGCGGGACTTTAGACACGAGAGAGCAGCGACGGAGCAATATTGTCCGAATCATAATCCGCGTGTCCGGGGTTCGAATCCCTGCGCTGCTACTTCACAAGACCCGTTGCAGTAAGGATTTACGGCCGGGCTTGCTTCGCTTGCGGATGATGATTTCGCCGCAGTGTTACATGAAATGGTAGCCGTTCACGGATTCTGAGACAGTCTGGGCACGAAACCAGGGAAATCGCGGAAAACGGTGTGGAAGAGTCGGCTGATCAGGGGCCGGACGGCAGCAGAGAAGGCGGCGACGTACCGGCGAGGTAGGCATTTACGTAACCGTTCACGGGGTTCTTTCCTAGCCATGCCTGAACCCCACGGCGGCAGGGCGACAATTTGTTGATCTTGATCGTGGAATTTCCGCTTGTCAACATATCCCCCCAAGAAATCCAGGAAATCTTTGTGCCGTCCTTCGTCACATTTTTTCTCCGGTAGGCAACGGCCCTCTGCGGCCCTCCGCGGCGTTGCCCGGTGCTGGGAACGGCACGGAGACTCGTTCCAACAGGCACGATAGATCATTTCAACCCATAGAAAGTAAATCCCCACCAACGGAAAGCTTCTAACTTCCCTGAAAACTGTCCTTCCGCCACTCGACGAACGCCCCAAGAGTATTACAATCTAAGGGAACGGCGTTTTCTTTGTGAGAATGCCCAGCATGGGGGCGATTTCGTGCCGTGGATTTGGCCCTGTGTTCCTCGCGGTGGATTGGACCGTGCGAGGAAATCCATTTGCCAGCAGGAAAGAGTTCATGAGAGAGGCGACCGAGGAACAGGTCACGAACCCCCATATTCTGCTGGATATCTATGCACCCATTCAGGCGGGTTTGGTCCAGGTGGAGGAGGTCTTTCGCGAGGTATTGCGGAGCAATTACCCGTTTGTCGATGACTTGGTGAAATATGGCTTCCGCTTGGGAGGGAAGCGGTTGCGGCCCGCCTTGGTCCTGTTGAGCGGGCTGGCGACTTGCGAGACTCTTTGTCGCGAGCAGATGCTTTTGGCGGCCGCCGTTGAAATGATCCATACGGCCACGCTCATTCACGATGACGTACTCGATGAGGCGGTCATCCGAAGGCACCTCGATACGGTCAACGCCCGTTGGAATAATGAGACGAGCGTTCTGCTGGGCGATTATCTGTTCACGCGGGCGTTGTGCATATCCAGTTCGATCGACGATCCGTTTGCATGCCGCGAGTTGAATAATGCCAGCCGGATAATGTGTGAAGGCGAGCTTCGCCAGATTGAGAATCGCGGCAACTACGGATTGACCGAGGAGCTTTACTACGACATCCTTCGCGGTAAAACGGCAGCCTTAACGGCAAGTTGCTGCCGCCTGGGGGCGCACTTTGGCGGCGGCGATTCCGAGGCGAAAGAGGCCCTGGCGATGTACGGCTTGCATCTGGGCGTTGCTTTTCAGATTACGGACGACCTTCTCGATGTGCTGGGCGATGAAGCCAAAGTAGGCAAGTCACTGGGCACCGATTTGATGAAGCAGAAATCGACCCTGCCGGTCATTCGCTTGCTGGAGCAACTGCCGTCACGGGAGCGTGCCGACCTCATCCGAAAGCTTTCCAATTCGAGCAACCACCATCACGACACGCTTCGCGAATGGTGGGAAAAGTCCGATGCGCTATCCTACGCCCGAGAGAAGGCAATCGACTTCAGCCAGCTTGCCGCCCAGCAGTTGGACGGGCTGCAGCCTTCGCCGGCGCGGGATTCGCTGCAAAGCTTGGCGGAATTTGTGGTGAGTCGGCAGCATTAGGAGTGTTCGGACGCTTCCTTCCGCTTCGCCTCCGCCAGCATTGGCTTCAGCTCGTGGACGAAATCGTGTACGTCCTCGAATTGCCGGTAGACGCTGGCGAAGCGGACGTAGGCCACTTGATCGACCAGTCGCAGGTGCTTCATGACGATTTCGCCCAATTCGCGGCTGGGAACTTCGGCGTCGAAGTGGCTTTCCAGGTCGTTCTCAATCTCGGTAACGATCTTCTCCAACTGAGAATCGCTGACGGGGCGTTTCCGGCAGGCCAACTCCAAGCCGCGTTTGATTTTCAGCCGGTCGAACGGCTCGCGGGCGCCATCTTTTTTGATGATTTTGACCGCCGCACCTTCAATGCGTTCGTAGGTCGTGAAACGTTCGCCGCACTTCAGACATTCACGCCGGCGGCGAATGGCAAAACCATCTTGGTTCGCGCGGGAGTCGATGACCTTGTCGTTATCTTCCTGGCAAAACGGACATTTCATGGGACGAGCCAATAGGTTTCGGGAAAATAAAAACAGGGTGGAGTCGTTCGGATGCTCGGGCGCCCAAGCGTTCGACACCACCCGGCTCGGGATTCGCATGAGAGACTACTGCGTATGGCAGCTCGACAGCCCGCGTTTCTCCAGGTATTGCTGATGATAATCTTCGGCCTTCCAGAATGCTACGGCCGGAACGATCTCCGTCACAACGGGGCGGCTGAACTTGTTACTCTTTTCGAGCTCCTTCTTCGATGCCTCGGCGGCCGCTTTTTGCTCCGGGGAGTGGTAGAAAATTGCCGAACGGTACTGAGTGCCGTGATCTGGTCCTTGGCGGTTCATCGTTGTGGGATCGTGGTTCTTCCAAAAGACTTCCAACAATTGTTGGAAAGTTACTTGGGTCGGATCGTATTCGACCTGCACGGCCTCGGCGTGGCCCGTCGTATCGGTGCATACGTCTTGATACGTCGCGCGGTCCTTATGCCCACCGGTGTAGCCGACGGCCGTTGACTTCACGCCCTTGATCTGGCGGAAATTGGCCTCGACGCCCCAGAAGCATCCGGCGGCAAAGGTGGCGGTTTCCGTTTTCATGCTTTTCTCCTCGTTCCCTTGGGATGAAACTTTTGCTTCGGATTTCGGCGTTTCCGCAGCGATGTTTTGTTGGCAGCCGGACGCGGCCAGTGCGAACAGGGCGACGGAAAACAAGGTGTAGTTGCGTGTCATGGTATAGGTATCCTTTTGAGTTTGCTATAGGGTGGAGTGGAGCGTTTGGATGTACGCATCCGAACGCTAGGCGCCACTGCATTTGTTAATCTCTTTCCACCACGAGTTGTTCGATTCGCTCGCGCATGAGTTTGTCGCCTTCGGCACCGTTCCACTTCAATTCGCCGCTCCACCAATAGCGAACATCGCCGCG
Source organism: Planctomycetota bacterium (assembly GCA_025353625.1). Taxonomy (GTDB): domain Bacteria; phylum Planctomycetota; class Planctomycetia; order Pirellulales; family Thermoguttaceae; genus JANXQG01. Next base: position 4,910 of record JANXOJ010000387.1, read on the forward strand.
TCGATCGATCAAATATACGGCCGGCCAAACCGAATTGCCCCATGCCTTCCAAGTCTCGCCTTTGAGGTCCATCGCGATGGGAAACGCCAGCCCCCGTTCCTTGGCCGCCTGTTGAAGCCCGGCGAACTTGTGTTCTTCCGCGGTTTCCGGCGTGTGGATGCCAATTATCGCGACCTTATCGTGCGGCAATTCCTCCTGCCACGTTTTGTAAATCGGCAAGTTGTGAACGCAGTTGATGCAGCCAAAAGCCCAAAAATGCAACACCACCACTTTGCCGCGAAGGTCCGCCAATCGGAGCGGCGGACTGTTGACCCAACCCTCGATGCCCGCGATTTCCGGGGCACTGACGGCAACTTGTCGAACGCGGCTTAAATCGAAGGCCGGTCCAAGCACATCTTGGACTTTTTGTCGTTGCGGCTCGGTAAAAAGTGCCTCGATCTGCTTTTCAATTTCAGCGACTTTCGCGGCAGATGCCTTCGACCGGTCGATCGAGCCGAGCAATTCAGTGACTTGATTTTTCTGTGTGGCGGTTAACTCAAACCGATCGATGAATCGAGCATCCTTCAAGGCCCAGATACCCTTCGTCCGCCAAAGCAACTGTTCCACGCGATGCCGTTGCTCGGGCGTAAGCGTCGCATGCAATTTTCCCTCAATCTTGCTTTGCAATTCTTTAACTGCGTCGGCACTTTTCTCGATCAGTACTTCACGCAATCTCCAAAGCGGTTGATCGACCTCAGCGATGGCCGCGTCCACCGCTGCTCTTTGCCGAGCGTCCAGCTTGAGATCGGTCTGAACGTTCGGCGAACGCATCAGGGTAACGAGAAGCCTCGTTACGGATGCCGTTGAGTTGATTGCATCAGCCGCTTGGACGATGCCAGTGCCAAACGCAAACCCTGCCACGGCAAGTAGCATTAGCGCGGTGGAACGCCAACTTCCTACTTCTGCGACCATGAATTCATGGTACACGCTGCGATGGGTCAGGACTAGGTTAAGCAAAATTGGCTTTTGTGACATGAGTCGAAAGGGGGTATTTGATGTTTCGTCGCTGGAAAGCTACAACGCGTGGCGTCGCCGTGTGACGGTCTTACGCACGACGCCACCCTGCCTAGGCGGTTCACGGCTTGCCTCCAACGACTTCCTTTTTGGCCGCGTCCTTCTGCTCATCGAGCTTGAGCGAGGCCGAGTTGATGCAGTATCGCAAGCCGGTTGGCTTCGGCCCATCGTCGAAGACGTGTCCCAGGTGAGCTTTGCACTTGTTGCAAACGACTTCCACACGCTTCATGCCGTGGCTTGCGTCGGTGACTTCGCCGACGACTTTGTCGTCGGCCGGCTTCCAGAAACTCGGCCAGCCGGTGCCGGAGTTGAACTTGGTATCCGAACTAAACAACGGCGTGCCGCAACATACGCAGCGATAGGTTCCATCTTTGTGGCAGTCCCAGTATGCGCCGGAGAATGCCCGCTCCGTACCCTGGCGGCGCGTAACGTTGAACTGCTCGGGCGTGAGTTTCTTTCGCCATTGCTCGTCGTTCATCGTCAGTTCGTTCTCGCCCTTCAGGACTTCGCCTTCCTTGGGACCACACATCTTTTCGCTACAAGTTCCATCTTTTCCGACAGTACCCGCAGTGGGCGCGGCCTTACTTGCCCCTCCACCACCACCCAAGTCGCCGTCGGCCGCACAATTGCACAGGTTAAAACGCGACATCATCGCGAACAAGGCCATGCCGCCGGCGGCTACCACACCACAAATCAATGACTTGGACATTTTCACGCTCCTTGAAAGTTGGTCTGAATGATTGTTCGTTGAATTTTGAACGGTTGAATTTTGGAATGCGGTTTACAAGGAAGGACGAGATACCGAGATTAACCTTACGGGCAAATTGACCGGCCGTCACGCATTATTGCTTTCGTTCTTTATCGCTTGCAGGATTCGCAGTCGCGCTTCGGGCCGCAAGGTTGCCTTGGCCGTCGAATCGGACTCAATCTGTTGGGCATATTTTTGCATTGCTGCGTCCAAACGTTGCATATCCCTGGCAAAGCCCGCGCACATCCGGCATATAACTAAGTGTACCCGCAGCCGCGCCCGCTGCCAAAAGGTAAGCTTTCGGTCGAGCGACTCGGAGAGCAATTGTGCGGCCTTTTTGCAACTGAACATAGTCACCCCGATCTTTCATTCTGCCATCGTCCTTGCAGGCATTTGGCCAGTTGCAGCCGCGCGCGGTGCAGCAAAACCCAAAGGTTGGACGAGCTAATTTCGAGTTCCTTACAAATTTCATCGCTTTCGGTGCGGTCGAGCGTTCGCAGTACGAAAACGTCCGCTTGGCGTTGCGGTAACTTGCCGATGCAATCGCGGACGGCCGCCCAAAACTCGGCTTTTTCCATTGCATCACCCGGCTGGGTGCCAAGGAATCGAGGGTCGGCCTTCCAATGGCCCGTCCGGTCGAACAGCGAATCGACCCAATTGCCATCCAAATCGATGAGCCCAATTGCCGACGTACGGCCGCGGCGGCGAAAATGGTCGATAATTTTCCGTTTGAGAATTCCCAGCAACCAAGCCCGTTCCGCGCCTTTTCCGGAATACTGTGCGGCCGCACTTAGGCCGGCGACGAACGCTTCCTGTACGACTTCCTCGGCTACATCGGGGTCGCGAACCCGAGAAAGCGCATACCGGAACAGATAGTCGCCGTACTTTAGCAGCCACTCTGCCGGGTCCACTTTGCTTTGCATTGGGATATCTGCTTCATCCACTGCGGATATTCACAAATTTGTATTCATGGGCAAGGGGACATGTTTTTCATTACCGCATTATAGGCGACACCTGGCGCGGAAAACAACGCCATGAGCTTTCCCAAGACTACCCATATTGCCATTTCAATCCGCTTAAACGATGAAGACCGGCGCGCAAGCACTATATTCTCGAAACTTAGCTTGAGATGGCTTATCCACGTTGGTCTGGTGGGCTATCCTGCCCGATAAGAGATCAAATAGCATCTCAACGATTGGGTAGTCTGTTCGGCATGGATCGTGCATAGTACGGGGAAAGAGTTTGTTTAGGTGTGCCAAAATGGTAGTTTCGCGTAGGAACGGGGCATTTTGTGCCTCTTTGTTGGGCACGCATGTCAGTAAAAAATAACGATTTCTCGCGAATCAACAATAAGGTCGCAGGTTGGTTACAATTAAAAACGTTCCCATTGACCGAAAGTCCGGGCAGCAAAAATGATGAAAACCACAATTGCCCCTCCCCCTCCCATGAATGAACTGGCCTTCTCCGAATACAAAACCGATGGCTTCTTTGATGAGATGTTCGATGACCGAGGGGTGCCTCGGCCGCCGGCATCGGTTTTAGCAAGCCGCCTAAAGTCGCTCGCTGCGGGCGAACTGAATCGCCGCCAAAAAGCAGCCGATACCGCACTGCTGAACATGGGTATCACCTTTAACGTTTACGGCCACGAGGCGGGCACGGAGAAGATATGGCCCTTCGATCTCATTCCCCGGATCATTGAATCCAAGGAGTGGCGGTTTATCGAAGAGGGCCTAAAGCAGCGCATTCGCGCATTGAACATGTTCATCGCCGACATGTACCACGAACGGAAAATCGTTCGTGACGGAGTCTTCCCCGAGTACATGGTCCAAACGAGCAAATGTTTTTTGAATCGCTGCGCTGGCCTGAAGCCGCCCAAGGGCATTTGGTGCCACATCACCGGCACCGATCTGGTTCGCGACGCCGACGGAACGGTCTACGTCCTGGAAGATAACCTGCGCTGCCCGTCGGGCGTATCGTATGTCTTGGAAAATCGTGAAGTGATGAAGCGGACCTTTCCGCAAATGTTCGATGGTCTGAGCATTCTGCCGGTGGAGGATTATCCCGAGCAATTGTTGAAGATGCTCCAGTACATAGCGCCGGAGGGGACGCGGGAACCGACCGTCGTCGTTCTCACTCCGGGAGTTTACAACTCGGCCTATTTTGAGCATTGTTTCCTCGCCCAGCAAATGGGTGTGGAGTTGGTGCAGGGACGCGACTTAGTCATTTCCGATGGCTACGTTTGTATGAGAACGACGCAAGGGCTGAAGCGCGTTGACGTGATCTATCGCCGCATCGACGACGACTTCCTCGATCCGCTCACCTTTCGCCCCGATTCGGCCTTGGGCGTGCCGGGTTTGATGGACGTTTATCGCTCCGGTCGCGTTGCCTTGGCGAACGCACCGGGCACCGGCATCGCGGACGACAAGGCCGTTTATGCCTACGTGCCGGCAATTATTAAGTATTATCTGGGCGAGGAGATCAAACTGCCCAACGTTCCCACGTTTGTCTGTGCGGAAGAGAAGCAGCGATCGCACGTGCTTGCCAACCTCGATAAGCTGGTCGTAAAGCCGACGAACGAGTCGGGCGGATATGGCATTATGCTTGGGCCTCACGCCAGTCATGCCGAGCGCGAGGCTTACCGCGAGCGGATTGTAGCCAATCCGAGAAATTACGTTGCCCAGCCGATGCTTTCGCTCTCGCGCGTGCCGACCATTGTCGGCGATCATTTGGAAGGGCGGCACGTCGATTTGCGACCTTACATCCTCTACGGCGAGGACATTTACATTCTTCCCGGCGGTCTAACGCGCGTGGCGTTGGTCAAAGGGTCGCTCGTGGTGAACTCGTCGCAGGGCGGCGGAAGCAAGGACACCTGGGTCTTGAAGAATGGTGGTCCCCGCGCGCCGCATCATTCGTTTTCGTCGAAGGGCCGATCGAGCGAGAAAGAATGATTCCGCAACGACGTTTTCCATATCTCCACAATTGTCCCTCACCCCGCCCCCTTGCTCACGAGGCAGGCAGATAGAAATATCGCTATGTTAAGCCGCGTTGCCGATTCAATATATTGGATGAGCCGCTGTGTCGAGCGGGCCGAGAATATCGCGCGCTCGATCGACGTCAACTACAACCTTGCGCTCGACCTGGGGCCGGAGATGGGCAATCACTGGGGGCCGCTGATCTCGACCACCGGCGACCACGAGAAGTTCTACGCCCTCTACGACGATGCCACCCAGCGGAACGTTATTTGGTTCCTGACCTTCGATGAGAAAAATCCGAATTCAATCATCTCCTGTCTAAATTCTGCGCGCGAAAACGCGCGCATGGTCCGGGAGATGATCAGCTCGCAGATGTGGGAGGAATTGAACAAGTTTCACATCATGGTCCGCCAGGCTCGCAACGACGAGAACATACTTACGACGCCGTTTGAGTTTTGCGGAAAAGTGAAACTTGGCGGATCGCTGCTGGAAGGCGTGGCCGAATCGACCATGTCGCGCGGTGAGGCGTGGCACTTCCGCCGTTTGGGCCTTTCGATCGAGCGGGCCGATAAGACCTCGCGCATCCTCGATGTCAAATACTACTTACTTTTGCCGAACGTGTCCGATGTCGGTACGCCCATCGATTCCAACCAATGGGTTGCGCTGCTCAAGAGCGTCAGCGCCCTGGAGATGTATCGCAAGGAGCACGGTCGCATCACGCCGACCCAAGTGGCGGAGTTCCTGATTTTTGACCGCGATTTCCCCCGCTCGATGCACTTCTGCCTGATTCGGGCCGAGGATTCGCTCTTGGCGATCACAGGCACGAAACCAGGAACCTATCGCACGCTTGCCGAGCAGCGCATGGGGCGGCTTCGCTCGGAACTCGACTACGGCAACATCGCGGAGATTATCTCCGATGGCATTCACGAGTTCATCGATGCCTTCCAGGAACGGCTGAACCTCGTGGGTGAGGCGATTCACGAGTCGTTTTTCGCGGTTCCTCCGCCCCCGGATCTGCCGATGGAGAGTCCGCCGGAATCGGCACAATCGCAAACACAAAGCATGGAACCCAGCGCAACCGCTTGATCGAGGGAACGATCGAATGTATTGGGCACGCTCCGCGTGCCGTCCACGAGATTAACCTCGAAAGAGCAAATAAGAACATGGCAATTCGCGTCGCCCTCCATCATCGTACGTGTTACGATTACGACCGCCTCGTACAACTTTCGCCGCAAGTCGTGCGCTTGCGGCCAGCCGCACACTGTCGCACGCCGGTGCTAAGCTATTCGCTGAAGATCTCTCCCGAGAAACACTTTATCAATTGGCAGCAAGATCCGCACGGCAATTTTTTGGCGCGGCTGGTTTTTCAGGAGCGCACCCGCAGGTTCTGTGTCGACGTCGACCTCGTGGCAGAAATGACGGTCATCAACCCGTTTGCGTTCTTCTTGCAGGACGAGGTGGACCAATATCCGTTCGTGTACGATGAAAGCGTCCGCTTGGAGCTTCAGCCGTACCTGGAAACGCTCCCGCAAACGCCCAGGTTTCAAGAATTCGTAGCCGGCGTGAATCTCGTGAAACGACGCACGGTTGACTTTCTCGTCGACGTAAACCAATACGTCCACCATGCCGTCAAATATACGATTCGCATGGAGCCGGGCGTGCAGACCTGCGAGGAAACGTTGTCGCTGGGTAGCGGCTCGTGTCGCGACTCGGCTTGGCTGATGGTGCAATTGCTCCGCAGCTTAGGGCTGGCTGCACGGTTTGTTTCGGGCTATCTGATTCAATTGAAGCCGGACTTGAAGCCTTTGGATGGTCCGGAGGGGCCGGAGTGCGATTTCACCGACCTGCATGCCTGGACCGAGGTCTATCTGCCCGGCGCGGGCTGGGTGGGGCTCGATCCAACGTCCGGTCTTTTTGCGGGCGAAGGACACCTGCCGCTGGCAGCCACACCGAATCCCGATTCGGCCTCGCCGATCACGGGTTGCGTCGATGATTGCAAGACGGAGTTCTCATTCCAGATGTCGGTGACGCGCGTGGCCGATGCGCCGCGCGTAACAAAACCCTACACCGAAGAGCAATGGTCGGGCGTTGAGCAATTGGGCCATAAGGTCGATGAACGTCTCAAGGCTCTCGACGTTCGCTTGACGATGGGCGGCGAGCCGACGTTCGTCTCCATCGACGACATGGATGGCCCCGAGTGGAACACGACCGCCGATAGTCCCGACAAGCGCAAGATGGCCGGAACGTTGTTGCGGCGGCTTGCCCACTGCTTTGGCAACGGCGCGCTGCTGCATTTTGGCCAAGGAAAGTGGTATCCGGGAGAGCCGCTGCCGCGCTGGGCCTTGGGCTGCTATTGGCGTCGCGACGGCGAGCCGATTTGGCGAAAGCCGGAGTTGATCGCGGCCGACGACCAAGATCATAAAGCAACGGCGACCACCGCCTTGACGTTCATCCGCAATCTGGCCGAGCGATTGGACGTTCAGCCCGACGACGTCATGCCGGGCTACGAAGATGCTTGGTACTACATGTGGAAGGAACGGCGACTGCCTGCCAATGTCGATCCCTTGGCTTCCAATCTGAAGGATCCGCAGGAGCGAGCCCGATTGGCGACTATCATCGAGCGCGGCCTGAGTCAGGTTGTCGGCTATACCTTGCCCCTTCGCCCGTCCTACAGCAACGGCACGACGACCCGTTGGGAGAGTTCCCGCTGGCCCTTTCGGCAGGAGAACATGTTCCTTCTGCCAGGCGACTCGCCGATGGGATTCCGCTTGCCGCTGGATAGCATCCCTTGGTATGCCGACGAGGAAGCCAAAGCTTGGCAAGAGCGCGATCCACTCGCCCCACGCGAACCGCTGGCCTATCGGAGTTGGAATCATCGGCAGGAGAACGGCTACGCACGATCGAGCGAAGGAGGCCACGGGGGAATCCAGGGATCGTCGTTCGGCACGGTCACGCTCCAGCAAGTTCCCGGTGTTTTTGAGGCCGCCGGCACTGCCGCCCGTCGTACTGGCGGAAATGTTGCTTTCGCCGCCGCGGTTGCGGAACCCTTTGCCGAAACGCTGACGATGGACCCCACGTCGCAAGTCGTCCGCACGGCAATTTGCGTCGAGCATCGCAATGGCCGCTTGCACATCTTCATGCCGCCCCTGGTGCGGATTGAAGATTATTTGAACTTGGTCGAGGCCATTGAGGACACTGCCGAAGAGTTGGTCATGCCGGTAATGATTGAAGGCTATCCGCCGCCGCACGACCATCGCTTGCAGCACTTCAAAGTCACGCCCGACCCCGGTGTCGTTGAAGTCAATTTGCAACCTGCCGATAACTGGCAGGATTTGGTGAATTTCACGACGACGCTGTACGACGAGGCCCGCCGCTCGCGGCTGGGCAGCGAGAAGTTCATGCTGGACGGCCGCCATACCGGAACGGGTGGCGGCAATCATATTGTGCTCGGTGCCGCAAAGCCGGTGGATAGTCCCTTCCTGCGTCGTCCAGACTTGCTGCAAAGTCTTGTGACATTTTGGAACAATCGGCCTTCGCTGTCGTACCTGTTCTCCGGACTGTTCATAGGGCCGACGAGCCAGGCCCCGCGAGCCGACGAAGCAAGGCACGAGAGTCTTTACGAATTGGAAACGGCCTTCAGCCAGATTCCCGCCGATGGAATTGCGCCGCCGTGGATCGTCGATCGACTATTCCGGCATCTGCTCGCTGACTTGACCGGCAATACGCACCGCGCCGAGTTTTGCATCGACAAGCTCTATTCGCCCGACTCGGCATCGGGACGCTTGGGTCTGGTCGAGTTTCGCAGTTTTGAGATGCCTCCGCATGCGCGAATGAGCCTCGCGCAGCAGTTGCTTGTGCGCGCGTTGGTTGCCCGCTTCTGGCAAACGCCGTATCGTGCACCGTTGGTCCGCTGGGGCACATCGCTGCACGATCGCTTTATGCTGCCGCACTTCATCACGGAGGACTTTCTGGAAGTTCTCGGCGAGTTGCGGGAGTCGGGCTTCGAGTTCGAGCCGGATTGGTTCGTGCCGCACTTCGAGTTCCGCTTTCCGCGTCTAGGCCAGGTAACCTACGACGGCGTTAAGCTGGAACTTCGTCAGGCCGTTGAACCGTGGAACGTATTGGGAGAGGAAGCCAGCTCGTCCGGCACGGCCCGCTATGTCGATTCCTCGGTCGAGCGCGTGGAAGTCAAGGTTCGCAACATGACCAATCGACGGCACTTGGTATTGTGCAACGGTCGTCGCGTGCCGCTGCAACCCACCGGTACGCCGGGCGAGTTTGTCGCCGGTGTCCGATATCGTGCTTGGCAGCCGCCGTCGTGCCTCCATCCCACAATCGGCGTTCATGCACCGCTGGTCTTCGATCTCTACGATCGCTGGTCGAAACGATCGCTGGGCGGCTGCACTTGGAACGTGGCGCACCCAGGGGGGTTGAGTTTTGATACCTTCCCCGTCAATGCCTTGGCGGCCGAAAGCCGTCGAGCGGCGCGGTTTCAGGGTATGGGACACACCGGTGGCCCCATCACGCTCCCCCCGTTTGAACAGAACTGCGACTATCCAATGACCCTGGACCTTCGCCGTCCGACGAGCGTAGCAGAATTGGCAGGCGGGGCCGTTTAAAGTGCCTATTGCCTTCGGGAGGATTTCTAGTAGATAATGGTGCTATCCGGCGCAACGTCATGGAGCGGCGTTGCGCGGCGGAGCCTGAAGTGGCCTGCGAGAATTTGCCGATGAGTTCAACGATCGAGATGAGTGAAGCCTCACCGGGGGAAAGCCTGCTTTCAAAGTATAGTCCGGCGGCAGGTGGATACGACGAGTTTCTTGATGGCCAAGGCAAAATCCGCGAGCCTTGGCGGAAGTTTGCAGCCGGCCTTGAGGCAATGGGCCCGCACGGACTTGGCCAGCGCTACGAACAAGGGCGTCGATTGCTTCGGGAAAACGGCCTCATGCAAGGAGTGGCCGGCTTCCCCCACGGCACGGATCGCCACTGGGAGCTCGATCCCCTTCCTCTGCTCTTCGCAAAAAGTGATTGGGACGTACTCGCCGACGCAGTCACCCAGCGCGTGCAATTGCTGAATCTCATCCTGGCCGACCTTTACGGCCCGCAAGAATTGTTGCGAGAAAAACTCGTGCCGCCGGAATTGCTCTTCGCGCAGCGCGGCTTCTTGCTGCCGTGCCACGGCGTGACGACGCCGCGAAATATATTTCTTCACCTTTATGCCGGCCACCTCGTCCGCGGCGGCGACGGTCGTTGGTCCGTTTTTGCCGACTACACGCAAGGCCCGCCGGGTGCCGGGCTGGCGTTGGAAAATCGAATCGTCACGTCGCGAATTCTTCCCACCGATTTCCATAGCCTGCACGTCGAGCGGCTGGCGGGATTTTTCATTACCTTCCGCGACACGCTGCAAATGCTTTCGCTGCACCGCAACGATAATCCGCGCGTGGTGTTGCTTTCGACTGGTCCTCGCAGTCCGAGCTATTTTGAAGACGCTTACTTGGCTCGATATCTGGGGTACACGCTCGTCGAAGGGGGCGATCTGACCGTGCGCGGGGCCAACGTTTATCTAAAAACGCTCGGCGGCATGCTGCCCGTCGATGTCGTTTTGCGCCGTATGCCGGACGATGAGTGCGATCCCTTGGAGCTCGTCGGAGCGACGATGCACGGTGTGGCGGGGCTGGTTCAGGCGGCGCGGAGCGGGCAGGTTGCCGTTGCCAACGCCTTGGGTAGCGGCCTCTTGGAATCGCCGGCACTGATGGCCTTTTTGCCGGCGATTTGCCGTCGCTGGTTCGGTACGGAACTTAAACTGCCCTCGGTGCAGACGTGGTGGTGCGGCAGCGATGAAGACTGGCTCTACGTCGAGTCGCATTTCGACGACTTGGCGATTCGCCCGGTCGTGGCCACGCGCGGTCAAGGCACGATCGATACCGCTTCGCTCGATTCGCAACGGCGTGCCGAGTTGCTCAATACCGTGCGCCACCACCGCACCGCCTATGTGGCCCAAGCCCGAGTGACGCGCTCGACGGCCCCGGTATGGCACGACGGCAAGGTCGAGCCGTGGCAGATCGGGCTGCGAGTCTTTGTCGCGGCCAACCGCGAGGGGGCCTACGAAGTCATGCCGGGCGGTCTAGCGCGAGCCATGCCCCCTTCGCTTGGACATGCGGCCGGCCAAGCTATGTTGCAAGGTAGTAACGGGCAATCGATGTCGCAGTCCAACCCCTTCGTCTCGGAAGAAGGTAGTTCGCGCGGCAAGGATGTTTGGATTCTTGCCGATGGGCCTGTAGCAACGGTTACGCTGCTGCGCGGCCAGACCGCTGCCGTCGAGTTGCGTCGCAGCAGCAACGACTTACCCAGTCGCGTGGCCGACAATCTCTACTGGCTGGGCCGCAATATCGAGCGTGCCGATGGCCTGGTCCGTCATTTGCGCACGGTCGTCGTGCGGTTGACGAGCGAATTGGAGCCTGGGGGCCTGCCGGAACTGAGCCTTTTAACTCAGGTGCTGGCCGACGATTCACGCCCGATGGAGGCACTTCCGACCGACCCCGAGGAACTGACTGCCGCGCTGGAGAACGAGACGCTGGCGGCCATGTTCCACGAGACCAACATCGGTTCTTTGGACGAGACTCTGCGTTCGCTGTACCGAGCGGCCTCGCTGGTTCGCGACCGAATATCTGCCGATACTTGGCGGATCGTCAATCAACTCGATCTGGACCTGCTTTCGCCCCGAGCGGTCAAAACGCTGCGGCTGGGCGATACGCTGATCGTGCTGAACCAAGCGTTTAATCTCCTTTCGGCACTCAGCGGTCTCATGACGGAAAGTATGACGCGCGGTCCCGGTTGGCGCTTCGTCGATATGGGCCGTCGCTTGGAGCGCGGTTTGACCGTCTTGCGTCTACTGCGGAAGACGCTCATCCACTGCAAGTCGGAATCGCCCTCACTGCTGGAATCGGTGCTGGAAATTGCCGACAGTGCCATGACCTATCGCTATCGCTACATGACGTCGATGCAGTTGGCCCCGCTCTTGGACTTGCTGCTGACCGACGAGACGAACCCTCGCAGTCTTGGATTCCAATTGGCCGCGCTGGCCGATCACGTTCGCCAATTGCCGGGCAAGGATACCAATCCGTTGCGGAATCGAGAAACGCGAATTATGATCGCCACGCAAGCGCAGTTGCGACTGGTGGACGTGGAGGCCCTCGCGCGACCGCGCGATGAGGGCGTTCGTTGGACGCTCGATCACTTCCTCGCGGACATGACCCTACAAGTCTGGCAACTTTCGGATAGCCTCACGGACACCTATTTCACGCATACCGGCCCGTCGCGGCAATTAGGGGCAGTTCCCACGGATGCCACGCTATGAAATATGAAGTTACGCATCGCACGACGTATCACTATGTGGAACCAGTCACGCTGGGTCACAACTCGGCGCATTTGACGCCGCGTACGCTGCCCCAGCAATCTTGCATGGCGAATCGGCTGGTGATCTTGCCAACGCCAACGTCCATGCGAACCTGGACCGATTATTTCGGCAATCAGGTGACCTACTTCACGGTCGAAGAAGCGCACCGCGATCTTATCGTTACGGCAATCAGCGAAGTGGCGATTGATACGTTGCCGCCCCCCGATGCGGTGCCGTTGACGCCCTGGGAGGATGCTCGCGACGTTGTAAGTCGAAATCGGGATCGTCTGGATATCTCTGCGGCACCCTTTTCGTTCGATTCGCCGTGCGTCCGCCGCAACGATCGGTTGGCCGCTTACGCACAAATGTCGTTCACGCCGAACCGCCCCTTAGTGGAAGCCGCAACGGACCTTACGAGCCGCATTTTTCACGAATTTAAGTACGACCAAACGGCAACCAGCGTCAGCACGCCGACGATGGAAGTCTTCGAGAAGCGACGCGGCGTCTGCCAGGACTTTGCCCACTTGGAAATCGCCTGTTTGCGGTCGCTGGGGCTGGCGGCACGCTACGTCAGCGGTTACCTGCTCACCAGCCCGCGTGCCGGACAGCCAAGGCTCGTCGGGGCCGATGCCTCACACGCCTGGCTAAGTATTTTCTGCCCCGGCCACGGCTGGGTCGATCTCGATCCGACGAACAACGTCATCCCCTCAACTCGGCACGTTACGCTTGCTTGGGGACGCGATTACGGTGACGTTTGTCCCATCAAAGGCGTGTTTCTCGGCGGCGGAAGCCATCGCATGGTCGTGGCGGTTGACGTTGTGGC
>JANXOJ010000435.1 GCA_025353625.1 Planctomycetota bacterium
GATAGCCATAATTTACGGATTCTCGAAAATAAGTCAATAGGATAAAAAAAGATTGTCCGAAGTCCAAGAGGCAAAACGATTTGCAGTTAACGATAGCGAATCACAACAGCGGACAACGACCGATGAAAAAAGAAAACGCCACTTCCACAATGCGATTCGATGCCGCTTGCCGCCTGTCGCCGAATAATCCGGGAGTTCCCGTGGGTCGAAAAAAATATCTGGAAATTCCCGGAATTCTACCATCCTGTCTATTGACAGGCAGATAGACAACCGATATAATGATAGTATGACGCGGACGATTGGGTCGCGACAACGAAAACCAACCACGAAAAGGGATACGAAAATGAGACCAGCCACGCCATCTTCCGTTCAGCAATTCATCGACGCCAACATTGGCAACCAGTTCGGCGTGTCGATGGGCGCGATCTACCGCAGTATGGCTCGTACCGATGCCGTAGGGAGAATGTCCAAAAAAGACCTCGCCGCGATTGATGCGGTAGCCGCGACCTACCTTTACGATCACAACGGCAACCTGATTACTGCCGATCAGGCTGAGCGATACGCCACCGATGCCAAGCTCATGCGCGATAGCCGGGAACAGCGGCAACGTGAGGAGCGGTCGGGGTTTGCCGTCAACTCGCCAGAAATGGCAATCGGCGAGGTGACGTGGGAATTCCACACGCCGCACCGCATTCATCGCGTGGATGGTGCGCGCGGCCAGTCCCCCCGGTGGGTTCGGTTGTTGGCGGCTAGGGAATGGCCGGACGCCAATGGAATCCAGGTTGTTCGGGTTCGCGTCGAGTGCGCCAATCGAAGTGACTTTGGCGACGTTGTTGCGGGCGTTCAGAAAATCATGCTCGATCTCTCGCCGACGAGGATGGGCATTGACGCGACTTCCATTGGTAACGCCAATAGCTGGAGTTCGTGAGTCGGAAACGGAACACAAAAAACCGAAAGGACAAAATCATGGCGACACAATCCAAAACGAATCTAACTCTGGCAGCGCGGCTTGGCCGACAGGCTCGCTGCGTTGGCGCGGCACGGCGATGCAAGCTAACCCCGCTGGCCAGCCGGGAAAGCTGGCCCTGATTCCGGTCTTTTATTTTGAGAGGCCGGAACCAGACCTAGAACCAAAACCACGAAAGTGAAACGAAAATGGGAAACTTAATCGAACTGACCGAAACTTGGGCGGCGAAAATTACGATTTGTTCCAGCGGCGAAACGCTTGGAATTGAGGGCGACAACCGCGAGGTAGAAAGGGCCTGCGCCGTTGTCCAGGCTGGCCAGAAAGTTGTAAGCGATTGGAGCCCAGATTCCTCCGCTGGCGACGTTGATAGTAATTTCAGGAATTGGAATGGAGGTTGCCACTGCCGCGCAACCTATCGCGCTTATGGAGTCGCGGCGGAACTCTATTCGCGCGAACTTGAGGAGGATGACGAAGGAGAACGCGCCTACTCTGGGTGGTCCTTGGCTGGACTAGAAGACACGCCGCAAATCCTGCAAGACGGAATGGCCATAATCGTGGGGTCCGCAAGCGAGGCGATGAGCGCGGCAAGGCGGGAAATTGAAGCCAGGGACGCGGCCTTTGAAGCCGAATTTGACGATGACGAATCTGACGAGTAGCCAAAAACCAGAAACCAAAACGAAGGATATTGCAAAACGAAAATGAAAACCAAAAAAACCGAATGGCGCAATCGGCCCCGAAAAGCGGCCGAAAACAAGCGAACGGCAACCGTCGGAATCAGGGTCACGCCATCTGAGCGCGTTGCCCTGAATAATGCCGCGTTGGAATCCGGGGAAACGCTCGTCGATTTCATCTTAACCCGATGTTGCGAGCCAAACCACAGAGGAGCCGCGCAATGAAAATAGCTATCTACTGCAGCGAAATAATCTCTGGGACGGAGCCAATTCATACGCGATTGCTCATCAAGGATCACAAAAAGAAACCGCCGCAGCGTTACCTCTTGGTGTACCGGTCGGGCCTGCAAACGGACGCCATTCAGGCCGCGAAAAAATGGCTGACCAATCTTGATCTTGATTTCAGCTTCAACGATCTCATCCACCTAACAGATTCGATCAATGAAACCGGAGAGGGCGGTAGTGGATCGGTTTGATCGGACGCCGCTTACTTCACGCGCGCCGCCTACACGTCGAGTACCGATACAATGGACGTGCCCGCCAGGGCCGCGATAACCCCATTGCCCGCGAATGATGCGCCTGTCCGATAGAGTTGCATCGCGCTAAATTGATATGTCATCGTCCCGATCATATCCGGCGTTTGTGGC
>JANXOJ010000445.1 GCA_025353625.1 Planctomycetota bacterium
CCTTCATCATACTACTTCGTCCCAAGCTTTTCTAACCGCTTCAACCACGCTCCAAAGTGTGGACACTTCTCACGAATCAAATCAAGTCCGGTCGCCTTGGCAAGTTGTGGTCCGGCTGCTGCCTTAGCCGCATCGTAATCCAAGAATACGTTTGCAATACGGATTGATGGAGCCGTGTGCTGACCATCGTTAATCAGTTCTGGTGACTTGTAGCCAGCAGCAATCGCAACAAGTTTGGCGATACGATCTTCGCAGTCAGCGTAAAATGTCGAGAAAACAGATGGCTGAACGAACAACAAAGCCTCAAATTCGTGAAGCTGAATGTTCGGAATAAACCTCGGGTCACCAATGTCCTTCGCAAAACATTCTTCCAAAAAACCCACACGCTTATACGCATCGACACGGTACCCGTCAGCCTCTTCCAGCCCCGGAAACTCCTGCGGTATAGCATAAAGATCAATCATTGTCGTAAAGAATACGTCAGCACCTTTTTCTTGCTTCAAGAAGCGGCAAATGTCATTCTTCATCGGCACGTATTTACGTCCACCGCCTCTATGGACCTTGCCCTTCTTCTTGCAATGTGCGATCTCAACACACCCCTGCACGAAGACATTATGCAAAGCCAAATGTTCTTTGATGACGTCGTCCCCAAACGTTGTCTCGGTGCTGCCCTCGCCAAAAATGTAAAGGCGTGACATTAGTGAGGCCCTCCACCAAAGATATTCTTCTCCCATACTTCGCTCAACGAGTATTCATCGAGCCACGAATCAAGATCGCTTTCTGGCAAGCGTCGAAACTCCGATGTCTTTTCTTTGCGATCCACCACGACCACATCTTCTGGTTCAAAATGATCGAGTAGCCCTGGCGATTGAGTCGCAAGAATAACTTGGCAGTGATGAGCAGCCTTCCGAATCAACGCTGCAATAACACCAATGGCATACGGGTGGAGTCCAAGCTCAGGTTCGTCAATTACGATCACAGTTGGCAAATGGTCCTCCGGCTGAAGCAGAAGCGTAATGAGTGCCATTGCCCGTAATGTTCCATCCGACACTTGATGAGGACCGAACACCTTCTCGACGCCTTTCTCTCGCCAATTCAGCAGGATGGATTTTGAGTTCTGCGACATCGGTTCAAGTTCAAAGTCGTTGAAGAAGGGCGCAACTTGCTGAATCGTTCTGACAATCCGCCCATAACAAGTCGGTTCCTTCTCACGAAAACGATAAAGCACCGCAGCCAAATTCCCGCCGTCCGGCATCAAAAAGCGGTCATTGTCGATGTAGCATTGTTGGCGAATTCGTGCAGTGCTTGATGTGTCGTGGAACTGATACACTCGGCATGATCCCACCAAACGACGGAGTACTGTTGCAGTATCGTTTCCCGCCTTGGCTTTATTGCCGAGCAGTGATTCTCGATGGCCCGATCCAAGTATTGCTTTGTTCGGATTTGGATACCCTGGCTTGTGGAACTCAAGACGTTCCTCAGTAAAAATCAAAGTATCCACCGCCGCATGTACCAGACGCATGAAATACACACTGCTGCCTGTGGTAGTCTTGAATTCAAGCGCTGCCTCCAACATTGGCGTAGTCTTGGCACCGTAGTGCAACACGGAGTCTGCGCCACCGGAAGTTGATATGAAGACTTGTAGCCGTTCACCGATCATTTCATTCAACAACTTGAAGAACGAAACAAAGTTGGATTTCCCGGAACCATTCGCCCCAATAAAAACGTTGAGCGGCCCCAGCGTTAGCCGTTGAGAATCCTTGATAGACTTCCAACCTGCCAACGAAATTGCACTTAGCATTGTCATTGTGTCGTCTCCCTAAACATCCTGTGTGTCAAACATGAGCCGTTGGAACTCTTCCTCGATCAATCGGACCTTCCAAGTCTGGTCCGAGCGGCGCAGGTTTTCAAGGTTGTTGTCGCCATTGACGTAGAACAGGTCGTACGTCATTTCACGGGTGTTGTAATCCTGCTTCTTGAACCACTTGTCGAGGGCGTCGTTGTTCATTTCGTCGATGTTGCGCCACAGGACCAGCACCCGTTCGCTGTTGGGATTCGTGCCCTCGACGACCCGAACGCCTCGTATCACGTCGATATGCTTTACCGTGGGGTGCAATCGCCCCATTCGGGCAAAAACCGGCAAGGAGCAGCGGTATTGGGTGTCGAATAAGGTTTAGTTAGACGTACACGCCCCTATTAGCGCATAAAGTTCCGGTAATGCAAGGGGTGCGGATTTTTGCACAGGAGAACTGCATAGTCCGTTGGAGTCCCGGCTTTAGCCGGATGGTAGCACAATTTCGCCGCCTAAAGGCGGAACTCCAACAGGCAACCGGCAACTTTGCAGTTCTCCAGCCGGGGGTTAGGCAAGCAGCGGTTGAGGGCTTACAATTTCCTACGTAGGACCATCCCCACTCGCTCACTCGCACGGAGTAACCCGATGAGCACGCCGCCGTTTGCCCACCTTCACTGCCACAGCCACTACAGCCTGCTCGATGGAGCCGGAAAAATATCCGGCCTGCTCAAGCGGACCAAAGAACTCGGGATGAACTCTCTGGCTTTGACCGACCACGGCAACCTGCACGGGGCGTTGGAGTTCTACAAATCCGCCAAGGAGGCGGGCATCAACCCCATCGTCGGCATTGAGGCCTACATCGCCCCCAAAAGCCGGCACCACAAGCAGAACGCCAGCGGCTCGCGCGAGGCTGCCTACCACATTACGATCTTAGCTAAGGATCGCGCCGGCTTCCAGAACTTGCTGAAACTATCGTCGATTGCGTTCTTGGAAGGCTTTTATCACCGCCCGCGAATCGACAAGGAACTACTTGCCGCTCACAGCGAGGGGCTGATCTGCCTCAGCGGTTGCGTTTCAAGCGAATTGAACCGAGGTCTGCTTCAAGGGGGCGCGGCCGGCATGGAAGCGGCCCGCGAGACGGCCGCCTGGTATCACCAAGTCTTTGGCGATCGCTACTTCATCGAAATTCAGCACAACGGCGTCGAGATTCAGCGGATTGCGATGGAGGGGGCCGTTGAACTGGCCAACCGCATGGGCTTGCCGTTGGTCGCCACGAGCGACGTGCATTACGTGCTGCGCGAAGACGCCGAGGCGCAGGATATTCTCGTTTGCGTCAACACCGGCAAGTTCCGCACCGACACAAATCGGATGAGGATGGAGACCAACGAGTTCTACCTCCGCAGCCCGGAGGAGATGTACGGCGTTTTCACCGGCTTTGAGGCGGCGGTCAAGCGGTCGCAGGAAATCGCCGACGGCGTTCACATCGATCTCGATCTGAACAAGCGGCACTTCCCCGTTTTCAGCCCGCCGGAACAAAAGACGTCCGAGGACTATTTGCGCGAGCTAGTCCTGACGGGCTTGAAGGAGCGATACATCGACTGCCCCGAGCGGCTTACCCACGGTGAACTTTCAGTAGAGGTCATGGCCCGCGTCGATCGCGAGATGGGGGTAATCAACAAGTTGGGGTTTGCCAACTACTTTTTGATCGTGTGGGATTTCGTCCGTTTTGCACGAACGCAAGATATTCCGGCGACGGCGCGTGGATCGGGCGTCGGCTCGCTGGTGGCGTATGGCCTGTATCTGAGCCACGTCTGCCCGTTGGCTTACGATTTGCTCTTTGAACGCTTCCTCGACGAAAGTCGTCGGGAGGCGCCCGATATCGACATTGACTTTTGCCAGCAGCGTCGCGGCGAGGTCATCCAGTACGTCAAGGATCGCTACGGCATGGAAAACGTCGCCCAGATCGGCACGTTCGGCACGCTGGCCGCGCGCGCGGCGATTCGCGATGTGGGCCGAGCGCTTGGGATGCCGATCTCCCGAGTCGATGGCGTTGTGGCGATGGTGCCGGAGGAACTCAAGATCACGATCAAGTCGGCACTGGAAAAGAGCAGCGATCTCAAAAAGCTTCACGACGCCGACCCGGAGATTCGCGAATTGCTAACGCTGGCGATGAAGATCGAGGGCTTGGCGCGGAACGTGGGCACGCACGCGGCGGCGGTGGTCATCGCCGACCGCCCCCTGACCGATTACGTCCCCTTACAGCGCGTGCAGAACAAAGAAGAAATCATTACGCAGTGGGCGATGGGCGACGTGGAAAAGGCCGGCCTGCTGAAGATGGACTTCCTCGGGCTGAGGAACCTCACGATCCTCTCCAAGGTGATCGCCCTGATTGAGCAGACGACCGGCACGGTGGTCGATCCGTACCGGTTTCCTCTGGAAGACGAGGAGACGTTTGCTTTGCTTTGCCGAGGCGAAACGAAAGGCGTGTTTCAGTTGGAAAGCGGCGGCATTCGCGACCTCTTGCAGCGGATGAAGCCCGACCACTTCCGCGACATCATCGCCACGAACGCCCTCTATCGCCCCGGCCCGCTGGAAGGCGGCATGGTCGAGGACTACATCCAGGTGAAGCACGGTCGCAAGAAGGCGGAGTACGAACATCCGGTGATGGAAGAAGTGCTGGCCGAAACGCACGGCGTGATGGTTTATCAAGAGCAGGTGATGCGGATTCTCAATCGGCTGGGCGGAATTGCGTTGGCCAACGCTTATAGCTGCATCAAAGCCATCAGCAAGAAGAAACTGGAAACGATCGCCAAATTTCGCGAAGAGTTTATCGAGGGTTCGTTTCAAAAGGGGATGGCGAAGAAAAAGGCCGAAGAGGTCTTTGGGCTGATCGAAAAATTCGCCGGCTACGGCTTCAACAAGAGCCATTCGACCGCCTACGCTCTGATCGCCTACATGACGGCCTACCTCAAGGCGCACTACAAGCTCGAATTCATGGCGGCGTTGCTTTCCAGCGATATTTTGGGCCGCAACTTCAAGACCAAGGATTCGCTCGTCGAGCATATCGAAGATTGCCAACGCATGAACATCGAGGTCGTGCCGCCGGATATCAATCGCTCCAACGTCGAGTTTGCCGTCGGTGAAGATAAGATATTTTTCGCCCTCTCGGCGATCAAAGGTTGCGGCGGCGGCGCGGCGGCAGCGATAGTAAAAGTCCGCAAGTTGGACGGGCCGTTTCGCAGCATCTTCGATTTTTGCCAACGGCTCGACCCGAGCCAGGTGAACCGCACGGCGATCGAATCGCTGGTGAAAGCGGGTGCATTCGATGCGTTGGGGGCGCGTCGATCCCAATGGTTCGCCGCCATCGATCGCGCCCTGCAAGGCGGCGCGTCGGCAGCTTCCGACCGTCGTAGCGGACAAAAGGGACTTTTTGAGGACGATGAAGACGACTCGCCGGAGCTCGCCGTCAAAGACCTGCCCGACGTTCCGGAGTGGGATCAAAAGGATCGCTTGGCCAAGGAGAAGGAAGTCTTGGGCTTCTATATGTCGAGCCACCCCTTGGCCGAACATGCCAAGAAGTTGCAAACGTACTGCTCGCATACGACCGTGGAAGCGGCATTGTTGAAAAATCGCGAGAAAGTAATGATCGGCGGCTTGATCGCGTCGATCAAACTTTCGCATACGAAGAACCCCAAGCCGGGCGCGCCGAGCCGCTATGCGATGTTCGATCTCGAGGATACCGCCGGAATCATGCGTTGTATCTGCTGGCCGGAGCAGTTCGCCCAATTTGGCGATAAGATACAATCCGAGGCCATCTGCGTCCTCAGCGGCGCGATCGACAAACGGCCCGGCAGCGAAGAAGCCAACTTCCTCGTCAACGAGTTCATCGCCATCGACGATCTCGAAGCCCGCTACACCAGCGGCATCCGCGTCCGCATCATCGAAGAAACGCACGGGGTAAAGAAGCTGGAAATGCTCTATGAGATTCTACGCGGCTATCCGGGCGAGTACCCGTTTGAACTGTTGCTGGAACTTGCCGACGGACGACGCATAGCATGCCGCTGCGATAAATTCCGCATCGCCAACAACGTCGAAATGCGCGGCCGCGTCGAGCAACTTCTGGGCGAGGAACACTTCCGCTTGCTCACCAAGTCGCCGCTGCGCGTTGTCGGACGGGCGTGAGTTGAAAAGCTGAGTTGCCGCGAAAGAACAACTTGTGGTGCCGGCGAGACGCCCTCACCACAAACTCGCGGAGTCGATACGGGACGGGCCCTTACCCAAAGAACCGCACGGCGTTGATAAAAATCTGCAAGCCATCGCCGACTTCGCCCGCCTCGTCGCGGGTCCAGCGGGGATGGTGCGTGGGGTCAATGTGCCGCTCGGGGTGCGGCATGAGACCTAAGACCCGCCCCGTTGTATCGCAGACCCCGGCCACGTTGGCCATCGAGCCGTTGGGGTTGTCGGGGAAGGGCAAGATGCCTTCACCTTCGGCCCCGCCCTCGGAAGAGACGCGAGCCGAGACGCGGGGTGAATAACGTAAGGCCAACTGCCCGGCGGATGCCAGGCGGTTCAGCGATGCACGATCGCGGGCGATGAATTTGCCTTCACCGTGGGCGACCGGCAGATACATCTGCTCAATGCCGCGCAAGAAAACGCACTTGTCGCTGGCCACGGTCGTTTGCACCCAGCGGTCTTCGTACTTGCCGGAATCGTTGTAGGTTAGCGTGGCTGGAGGGCCGGGAATCTCACTAGAAGGCGACGGCTCGTCGTCGAGGAGGATGCCCGACTTGATGATGACCTGGAATCCGTTGCATATCCCCAAAATGAGCTTGCCGGCCGCTTTGAACTCGGAGAGGAATCCGGCGAGGTGATGCCGCATCTGCACGGCCAGGATTTGCCCGGCGGCGACGTCGTCGCCAAAGCTAAACCCGCCGGGAATGCAGAGAATTTGAAAGCGATCTAACGCTCGGGGCGACTCCAGCAGGCGGTTGATGTGAATCGCTTCGGTCGTTGCACCGGCCGTCTCGAAAGCGAATGCCGTTTCGCGATCGCAGTTGGTGCCGGGTGCTCGGAGGATGAGGACGTTGGGACGCATGGGAAGGGGAAGGCGGAGTGAGGAAGGGGGAATTGGCTATTTCCAGCGGAGCGGTTTTTGCCAAGATTCTTTTAGGGAGGCTAAGTCGCTTTCGATGACGATTGTGTTGCCGTGGCGGATGACGAGGCGGTTGTCGTCGTTGACGAGGCGGTTGTCGTCGTTGACGATGCCGATGTGGGAGGCAACAATGCCGGATAGAGCAGCCTCGAACGCGGTCGCTCGCTCGGGCGGGACTTCACAGAGGAAGCGGGTGTTCGACTCGCTGAAAAGGCGCGAAGTGGAGTCGAGGTCGCCCTCGCACGGCATTGCGGTTAGGTCGAGGGTTGCGCCGAATCCGCCGGCAAAAGCCATTTCGGCGGCGGCGACCGCTAAACCGCCTTCGCTCAGGTCGTGGCAGGCTCGCACCAAGCCGCTGGAGATGGCGCGGTGTAGGGCGAGGAAAGTGTTCTTGGCAATGTGAGCATCGAGTTGCGGCACTTGAGAAATTCCGGACACCCTCACCTCTTGCCCGTCTCCCGTGTGGGGGAGAGGAGAGTTGACCAATTGAAAGTGCGATCCTCCCAGTTCGTCGTGGGTGGTGCCGACGATATAGAGCAGATTGCCGGGTGACTTGAGGTCCATCGTCACACAATGCGATACGTCCTCGACTTGCCCGATGGCACTGATCAGCAGCGAGGGTGGAATGGAGATTGGTTCGGCGGCACCTTGGGGGCGGAATTCGTTATTGAGACTGTCTTTGCCGCTGATGAACGGCGTGCCCAGCACGGTGGCAACATCGTAGCAAGCCAACGCCGCGCGGACGAGCGAGCCGAGAGTCTCGGGCCGATCGGTATTGCCCCAACAAAAGTTGTCGAGGATCGCAATCCGTCGCGGATCGGCCCCCACGGCCACACAGTTCCGCAAGGCTTCATCGATGGCAGCGGCAGCCATCCAATAGGGGTCCAAGTCGCCGTAGCGGGGATTCATGCCGCAGGAAACCACAATGCCGCGACGGCTCGATAAAACGGGCCGCACCACCGCCGCATCGCTCGGACCATCGTTCATCGCGCCCACCAGCGGCTTGATGACGCTGCCGGCTTGAACCTCGTGGTCGTATTGGCGTACGATCCATTCTTTGCTGCATACGTTTAGGGAGCTTAGAATCGCATGCAGGATCGAACAAAAATCGGCTTTGGGACTTGGGATATCCCGAACCGGGAAACGTGAACTCTGAATCCCGGCCTCGATCCCGGCTGCCCTCCCCCCCGGCCCCTCTCCCGTGTACGGCAGAGGAGAGACGTAGACGGCTTCGCGGATGATGGGGGGGCGGCCTTCGTGGAGAAACGCCATGCTGAGGTCGGCGACTTGGTGTTCGCGATACTTTAGGACGAGCCGTCCGGTGGGTACGAACTGTCCGATGACGGTTGCCTCCACGCCCTCGGAGGCACACAACGCGATTAGTTCGTCGATCTTATCGGCGGAGACGCTGACGACCATTCGCTCTTGGGCTTCCGAAATCCATATTTCGGTATACGACAATCCTTGGTACTTCAGCGGCACGCGGTCGAGCCAGACCTCGGCACCGATCTTTTCGCCCATCTCGCCGATGGCGCTCGAAAAGCCGCCGGCACCGCAGTCGGTCACGGCGGTATACAGCCCGCGATCGCGGGCTTCCATGAGGACGTCGAGCACCATCTTCTCGGTGATGGCGTTTCCGATCTGCACCGCGCCGCCGGAGACGGAATCGCTTTCGCTATGAAGCTCGGCGGAACTAAAGGTCGCACCGTGGATGCCGTCGCGGCCGGTTCGTCCGCCGATGGCCACGGCAAAATCGCCCGGCTTGGTTTCCTTGAACGACATCGCGCGCGGGATCAATCCCACGTTGCCGCAGAAGACGAGCGGATTGCCCAGATAACGCGGGTCGAAGTAGACGGCCCCGTTGACCGTGGGGATGCCCATGCGGTTGCCGTAATCGCGAACGCCGGAGACGACGCCCTTCGCCACGCGGCGCGGATGCAGCACGCCGGCGGGAATTGCGTCGGCCGGCGTATTGGGCGGGGCGAAGCAAAAGACATCCGTATTGCAGACCGGCTTGGCACCCATGCCGGTGCCCATCGGATCGCGAATGACGCCGCCGAGGCCGGTGTTCGCGCCGCCGTAAGGCTCCAGGGCCGAGGGATGATTGTGCGTTTCGACCTTGAAGACGATGTTGTAGTCGTCGTCGAAGCGGATGATGCCGGCGTTGTCGCGAAAGACGCTCACGCACCAATCGTCGGGGCCGAGTTCCGCGCGGATTTTCTGTGTGGCGGCAAAGATCGTCTCTTTGAGCATGTTTTGGAACGTTCGCTCGCCCGACTCGTCGCGATAGCGAATCCGTCCGGCGAGCGTTTTGTGACTGCAATGCTCGCTCCAGGTCTGGGCGGTCGTTTCCAGTTCGGCGTCGGTTGGGTCGCGGTCGAGCTTCTGAAAATGGGCTCGAATGGTCTGCATTTCCACGAGCGAAAGATAGAGCTGTCCTTCGCGGCTCAACTGCTGCAAGGCGGCGTCGTCCATCGTGCGGATCGGCACGACCGTCAGGCGATAGACGTAGGGCGAGCCCAATTCCAACTGTCCAAACGGCAGCGGCCCGACGATCACCTGCTCGACCGCGTCGTTTGCCAAGAGCTTGGCGGCCAGCGTCTTGGCGCGATCTTGGGCGAGGCCGTCGATCCAATACTTCTTGAGCGTGCGAACCGTTTCGACTTTCAGGCCGAAATCGGAAATCACCGAAATCACGCTTTGAGCGACGGGATCCATCACGCCCGGCTTGGGGAGGACGTGGAGGAGAAGAGGGATGGGTGAGTGGGAAGTGGGGAAGGGAAAAGTGTTTAGGGTTTCGTCGCCGACCGGGGCAACGATGGCGCGTTCTACTACGCGATCGGTAAGCAGCTCCAAGGTGACGCGGTCGATTTGTGCCTGCTGCCAGTCGGCTTGGATGAGGTAGCAGCGCGCGGCCGCGATTTGCAAGTTTTCCGCCAGGCCAAGTTCGGCGGCAGCGGCGGCAACTTGTCGGCCCAACAGATCGGGCTGGCCGGGGGCCGGATAAATGTCAACTTCCCAAAGCATCTCGATTCTTCTTCGCCGTAGTAAGGATTCGTTCCAAGGCCGCTTCATCGCTCGTGCGGAGCGCGGTGTGCAAGGCCGAAAGCTGGCCGTGATATTGCTCTAGCGCGGCCATGGCATTCTCTCGATTTTGCAAGAGAATTTGCTTCCAAAGTACCGGATCACCGCCCGCCAGCCGCGAGGTATCGAGCAAGCCGGCCCCCGCCACGCGGAAATAGTTTTCCGTGACCGTATTTGCCAACGCCGAGGCTACCATGTGCGGAAGGTGGCTGGTTGTGGCCAGCGTCTTATCGTGTTCTTCAGGCGATAGCCGCACGACCACCGAGCCGAGGCTCTGCCAAAAGGCGTCGAGCAAATCGTAGTCTTCCGCGCGCGTGTTCTTCGTCGGCGTAAGCACGGCGACGCGGCCTTCAAAAAGGTCGGCGCTCGCATAGTTGGCCCCCGTCTTTTCACTGCCGGCGATGGGGTGGCCGCCTAAGAATCGGCAACCCCGCGGCAAGCCACCGTCCAAGGCGCGGACGATCAGTTGCTTGGTGCTGCCGGCGTCGGTAATCAGCGTCCCTTCCGGGCAGTGCTGGGCCGCCGTCCGCACATGTTCGACGATCTGGTCCACCGGCGTGCAGATAACGACCAACTCGGCTTGCGACACACCCTTGGCCAAATCGATGGTGGTATGCGTAATGGCCCCCACGCGCCGCGCAATTCGCAGGCTGACCTGCCGTCGACCGATGCCGATGACGTTCTCGGCCAAATCCAACTTGCGCAATGCCAAACCGATCGATCCGCCGATCAACCCCACGCCGACAATCGCCACATTTCCGAGCCGCTTCATCGATGATCCCCGGCGGATGCGTAAAATAAACGACCCGTATTGTAACAAATTTTCCGCCGGCTGGGGCAGGAGCTAGAATTAGAAACATTTTTCGCGAATCGAAAAATTCACATCCTCGAGGCGAGGGGAGCCGAATCATTTACCCGGCGACGCCGATCAAGTCGTATCCTCGCGCGGCGACCATTTCGCAGCGGACAATCTGGCCCACCGCGACGCCTTCGCCGGAAACGTAGACCGCGCCGTCCACCTCGGGGGCGTCGGCGTAGCTGCGGCCCATAAAGGCACCCGGCTCGTTCGGCACCGGGCTATCGACGATCACATCGAGTTGTTTGCCGACCTGCGACCGGCTCCATGCGAAGGCATTTTTCTGCTGGGCTGCCAGAAGCCGATCGCGACGGGCCTTCTTCACTTCGTCGGGCAACTGGGCTTCCATGATGCCCGCCGGCGTGGTCGGTTCCTGGCTGTAGGCAAAGGCTCCCAAACGCTCGAAATGGCGACGCCCGACGAATTCCTCGAGCCGCTCGAACTGTTCTTCGGTCTCGCCGGGAAAGCCGGCGATCATCGTTGTCCGCAAGACGAGATTGGGTATCTTCTCGCGGAGGCGGTCGAGAAGCTTTTCCGTTTTATCGCGCGTCGTGGCGCGGCGCATACGGCGGAGGACGTCGTCGTCGATGTGTTGCAGGGGGATGTCGATGTAGGGCAATATCTTCTTGCTCGATGCAATCGCGTCGAGCAAATCGTCCGTGATATACATCGGATAGAAGTACATCAAGCGAATCCAGACGACGCCTTCGATCTGCTCCAACTGCTTTAGCAGATCGTCCAATCGCGGCTTACCGTAGATGTCCATGCCGTAGAACGTCGTGTCCTGCGCGACGACGACCAGTTCCTTGGCACCATCGGCGACCAGTTCTTCGGCCTCGACGACAATATCTTCGATCGGCTTGCTGGCATGTTTGCCGCGCATCTGCGGGATGGCGCAAAACGTGCAGCCGCGATTGCAACCTTCGGATATTTTAAGGAAGGCAAGATGCTTGGGCGTGATCCTCATGCGGTGCAAGTCGCTCTGTGCCCTCGTGGGGGCCGGGCGGAAGACCATCCGTTGCTCGTGCAGGCCGGTGACCAATCGCTGTGCGGCGGCGGCGATATCCTCGCGACCAAAAACGCCGACGAGTTGATCGAC
The DNA here is from genome assembly GCA_025353625.1 of Planctomycetota bacterium. Lineage (GTDB taxonomy): Bacteria > Planctomycetota > Planctomycetia > Pirellulales > Thermoguttaceae > JANXQG01. The sequence goes on from JANXOJ010000445.1 coordinate 11,984, forward strand.
GCCGGGGTAGATTTCCAGCAGTTTCTCTCTTTCGCGTTGGGCCAGGCAGCCGGTGACGATCACGCCGCGCGTGCGGCCTTCCTTCTTGAGGTCGAGCATCTCGCGGATTGTGGCGTGCGACTCGGCCCGGCTGTCGCCAATGAATGCGCACGTATTGATGACGACAAAGTCGCTGCCGTCCGGCTCGCGAACCATCTCGTAGCCGCCGAGGCCCAAAAGGCCGCCCATCCGTTCGCTATCGACCAAGTTTTTGGGACAGCCGAGTGTTACCAGTGCGTAGGTAGGTTTGTTCATGCGGTTCATTCATTGCGACTATTGCAAACCACCCATAGGGTCGATTGCCTGGATTGCGTTCATTCGATTATCCACCATTGAATCTTACCCGATTTGCCCCCTTATGATAAGAGGCACCCGACGAGCGGAAACGACCCCTTGCATCAGGAAAAGGCGGCGATATACTGTACGTATGTACTGTTTGTTAATCGTCGCGCAACGTGGCTTACGATCTCATGCTCTCCTAATTCACCCCTGAAGAACTAGCCGCCGGGCTGGACGCCGTGGCCTTGGAAATTCTCGACGGCAGCGGCACGGAGGCGCCGCCGGTCGATGCGTTTGTGGTTGCCCAACGCCTGGGAATCACGGTGGCGACCGATACCGCGCAGCAAGGTCGAGGTCGTTTCGTGCGGATCGGCAAACGCGGTAGCCCCGCCTCGCAAGCGGCGATTCTCATTCGCCCGGAGGACCGCTGCGAGCGCAGCCATTGGACGGTCGCCCATGAGATTGGCGAAGCGATGGCCCATCGGGTCTTTGCCGTTTGGGGGCTCGATCCGCGCGAGTCTTCACTTGGCGTTCGCGAGGAAGTGGCCAACTGCCTTGCCGGGCGGTTGCTGCTGCCGACCTGTTGGTTCGAGCCGGATGGAAGTCGCAGCGGATGGAGCCTGCCGTGGTTAAAGGGCCGCTATGCCACGGCCAGTCACGAATTGATCGCGCGGCGAATGCTCGACTGTGGCCCGGCCGTGATTGTGACGATCTTCGACCAAGGCCGGGTTCACTTCCGTCGCAGTAACGTGCCGGGCCGCGTGCCGCCGATGTCGCCGTCCGAAGCTGCCTGTTGGCAAAGCATCCACGAACGAAATCGGCCGGAGCAGGTTGACGACGGCATGCGCACGATCCAAGGTTGGCCGGTCCACGAGGAGAATTGGAAGCGGGAGATTCTGCGCAGGGAAGTGGAGGTTGAGTTTGCGGATATGTAGTTCATGTAACACTTTACCGGAGTGAAGTAAATTCGAGGCAGATTACTTCGTGGGGCGGGTTTTTAACCTGCCTGAATTCTGGGCAGGTTGAAAACCTGCCCCACGAATACACATTTCCACTCCGCTAAAAAGATACCTTTTTTCTCTCAGCCATCTTTCCGTCATAACTTCCTCGCCGCCCTCCGTGCAAGCCGTACGAGTGACTCTTTCAGGTCCGCCGTTCCAGGCACGGCATCGGGCCGGGGAATGACTACGAAATCCACGCCGGACGGCAACTCTTCGCGCGTCAGTCGGAAGGCCTCGCGAATGCAGCGTTTCCAGCGGTTACGTGCCACGGCGTTACCGACTTTTTTGGATACGGAAAGCCCTAATCGCGGATGGGGTAGCTCGTTTGGAAAGGCAAATACCAAGAGCCGATCGTCGCCGGCGGTCGCTCGACGCTTAAAGGCCCGTTGAAAATCGGCTCCTCGGAGGATGCGGTAGGCGTGCAAAAATCGCTCGTCGCCCATTCGATTACCACCGCAAGTTCTGGCGGGGATTGCTAGGATGCCGTTGATCGATTTCACGGATCGAGTCCCTCTCGGCATCGCTTAGACCGGCGGGCAGCACGATTTGAATTTCGACGAAAAGGTCGCCGCGCGTGCCGTTCTTCAGTCCGATGCCTTGTCCCTTGATACGCAGCTTTTTGCCGCTGGATGTGCCCGGCGGAATTTGTAGCGAAAGCATACCGCTGGGTGCCGGTACATCGACCGATGCACCTCCCACGGCCTCCCCCAGCGTCACCGGCAAACGCACGCTCAGGTCGTTGCCCTTCCGCGAGAAAACCGGATGCGGGGCAACGCGAACCGTCAACAGAAGATCGCCGGGCGTGCCGCGGGCTGTTGCCTTCTCGCCTTGGCCGCGAAGTCGAATCTTCTTGCCGTCGTCAATACCCGGCGGAACCTTGACGACGATGGTCTCGGTTTGTCCATTGGGCCGTTGGAGTCCCAATTGGACCTCGCCGCCGAGGATCGAGGTATTGAAGGGGATAGTCACTTCGGATTCAACATCGGAGGCGCGACGCTTTGCCCCGCCACGACCACCAGCGGCACGTCGAAAGTGCGAGAAAATATCTCCGAGTCCTGCCGGCCCGCCGCCACCTCCGCCATCGCCAAACATTTCGCTGAAGTCAATATCCTCGGTACTAAACCCGCTCGTTCCAAACCCGCCTCCGGCACCCGGTCCCCGTCCGCCCTGCGGGGCACCTTGGCCGACGGTCTCGAACGAGCTGCCGTAGCGGTCGTACATTTCGCGCTTTTCTGGATTGTTCAGCACATCGAAGGCGGATTGAATCTCCTGAAACTTCTTTTTTGCTTTCGGATCATCCGGGTTCATGTCGGGGTGGTTCTTCCGCGCCAAGTCCCTGTAGGCCTTGAGGATATCGGCCTGCGGAGCGTTTCGGGGAACACCGAGCGTTTTGTAGTAGTCCTCTGCCATTGCGCGATCGTGTCGTTTCTTTAGGGGCTCTGCGGAAAATTCCTCTTCATTGTAGGTTTCCGCTTGGGCAACCTGCAAGCCCTGTGGCCTATGAAGAGAAATTGGAGCAACCGGCAGCCCGCGACGGCTGGCGAGGAGGGAATTCTTCGCGCACCTTTTCCCGAAGCACCTCAAGCCGTTTTAGCTCTGCGGTGTTTATTGGTCCCCGGTGGCGAATTCGGCCTGTGAGTTTGTTTTTCCATCTTTTCAATTGCCTTTGCTTGGGGTTGTATGTCCGTGCCACAAAATTCCGTGCAGGCCCTAGAACGAGAGTTTATTAATCTGCGGTGCAAAAGCCGGTGGCAGACCTCGAATGCAAGCGTTATAATATCGACAGGATGCGACAAATCACGGGGAGGAAATTCATGCCCGCCATCGAAACCTTTCGCAGTTCTGAGGAACTTGCCCGCCTTGGGGTTAAAGAATTCGACTGCCGGTTACGGTGCCCTTTCTTCAACATCTGGCTCGGTCGGCTCGGCCGGCCGGCCGCATATCGAATGGGGCGAAGTCGATGATCGGCGGCGTCGTGAATGCGCTCTGCGAGGCAACCGTCGGGCTGCGCTTGCGCGTCGGCGTTAAAATGGTGCTGGCGGCAATCGTCGCCACTTTGGCAACTGCCGAGGCCTCATATTCAGCAGATGGCAAGTTGCTCTTAAACGTCTTTGATGCCAAAACCCACGAGCCACTCGCTTGCCGCATGCACCTGCTCGGGCAAGGCAAGCGGCCCAAGAAGATTGAAACCTTTCCATTCTGGTCCGATCACGTTGTCTTTCCCGGAAAAATTCAGCTCAATTTGCCCGCTGGCTTTTACACGTTTGAAATCGAACGCGGGCCGGAATACTACAACGTGATGGGCAACTTCACCATCGAACGCTTTGCCGACGACACCAAGGACGTTGCCATGCGCCGCGTCGTCGATATGAGCCAGGAGGGCTGGTGGTCGGGCGACCTCTACGTCCGCCGTCCGGCACGAGACGTGGAATTGCTCGTTTCCGCCGACGACTTGCACGTTGCCCAAGCAGTCACTTGGTGGAACGACAAGAACGACTTGAGCGGCAAGAACCTCAAGCTGCCGAAAAATCGGCTCGTCACCTTCGATCGCAACCGGGCCTACGAACTTTATTGCGGAGGCTTCACGCGAGCGGGCACGGAAGTGCTTTGCTTTCACACGCAGGTGCCGCTGCTTTTGCAGGGGCAGGCCGGAGAGTTCCCGTCACTCGTGAAGCATCTGGCAACGTTGCGTAAGCAGGAAAACTCGGAATTGTGGATCGATGCAACTGCCTCTTATGGTTGGGATCTGCCGGTCCTCGCGGCCAACGGGCTGCTGGACTCGGTCGAGGTTGCCAACGGCCACTTCGGTCGCAAGGCAATGCAAATCGATTCCAAGGTAGGCAAGCCGTTCGATAGCGGACAATACGCCGGCGGCTCTGGCTACGCGCGGTGGACGCACGATGTCTACTTCAAACTGCTCGATTGCGGGCTGCGGCTTCCGCCCACTGCGGGCAGCGGATCGGGCATTTCACCCAACCCAGTTGGATACAATCGCGTTTACGTCCACCTCGACGGCAGTTTCGACTACAACAAGTGGTGGAAGAACCTGAAGGCCGGGCAGGTCGTCGTCACCAACGGTCCCTTGATGAGGGCCACGGTGGACGGCGAGCTTCCGGGGCACACGTTTCACGGCGAAGAGGGCAAGGAATTGAACTTGCAAATCGGCATGACGCTCACCACACGCGACCCCATCAGCTATCTCGACATTATCCAGGACGGCCGCGTTCATGAGTCGATCCGCTTCGATCAGTATGTGAAAGACGGCAAGCTACCGCCGCTAAAATTCACGAAGAGCGGATGGTTCATCCTCCGCGCCGTGGCCGATATTTCGGACACCTACCGCTTTGCCATGACCGGGCCGTTCTACGTCGAGTTCGGCGAGAAGCCGCGAATCGGCAAAAAATCGGCCCAGTTCTTTCTCGACTGGGTCTACGAACGGGCCAAGCAAATCCAATTGAACGATCCCACGCAACAGGCAGAAGTGATGGAATGGCACCGCAAGGCACGGGATTATTGGAAGGATATTGTCGAAAAGGCGAACGCCGAGTGAACGACTTTTCGCGGAGCGAGATGACTACATTTTATTCAAACATCAACCAGCCAAATCTCTCGGGGATAACGGTCGGCGATGCGGGGGCGGACCAGGACTGAAAGCCGACGCCCGGGAAAGAAAAGGTGGGAAGAAAAGGCGAGCGTCGCACCGAGAACGAACCGTAAGGAGGCGCAAATCCTCATGCTTGAGGGTTTCTCCGGGCGGTGGCAGCCGCGAGGCACGCACGGCCAGCACGACCAGCGTTCTCTCGGGGCCAATTTGATTGGAGTGATCTGCCATCCAAATATAATCGTCGTCCAATGGGGAAGCGGTTGCTTCACTCCAAGCCATTCCCAGACGATCTTCAAGACGCGCTCGGTTCCGCGCAAGCCGACGACGCGGGCGAGATTCACCGCCAGACAAATCATGCGGCAACCGAACTTGTGCCCCTTCAGCGGCGGATCTTCCGGCAAGGGGCCTTTCGTCCGAGCTTGCTTTTGGTTTTCCTCTTCCAGGCGTCGCGATTGTTGCTGCAACGCGTCGATTATCTCGTATTGCCGTTGCCTCTCCGCCTCCAGCCCAGCAATCGTCTGCTTGGCATCATCGAGTTGCTGTTT
>JANXOJ010000411.1 GCA_025353625.1 Planctomycetota bacterium
CCAAATGCGTACGCCAAGTCACTTGGTGATTTCGTGTTCTCCAGCGGCATTGACTTCGGACGAGTCCACGGTCCCGAAAATTGGGATCCTATGCCTATGTCTGGAGCGAACGCAGGATCCATCCCGCTCGGGTCCGTCGCATTCGTCGGGCCGTTCCCGCAATACCGGCTGACGTTCGTATCCCCGCCGCCGAAGCCCAGGGGGTCTTCGCTCAAGAAATTGCCGGTGGCCGGGTCGTACCAACGGGCGCGGTAATAGTAAAGGCCGGTGGCGGCGTCGTAACGCTGGCCGGTGAAGCCGAACTCGCCCGGTGCAGTGCCGTTGCCGAAGGCGTCGAAGGACGTGTGGGCGGCCTGTGTCTGGTGCGTAGAGCTATTGAACGTGGCCACGTCGCGGATCGTCCCCTCGTAGTCCGCCAGGAGCCAGGAGGCCGCTGGGCGAGCCTTTCGCCTCGCACGACCCAGATCGGATGAAGCTGCGTCGATTCGATCGTTTCCCCGCCGACGGTGATCCTTGCCATCGGTCCGCTATAGAATGTCTCAAACGTATCGAGCACTAGGCATTGTCGCCATTCGCCCACGACGAGGTCATAGGCCCAAACAAGATCGCCCCGTTTGATCGTTTCAATTGGCACGTTGCCGTGGGGAGTCGCAACCAGTGTGCCGGCAGCAAAACAGCCGTTGCGGTGCGTCGCCGCTGCGATGCCGATATTGAGAAGTGCCGGAATGGCTTCCTTGCCGACGTTGAACCACTTGTCCCAACCGGAACGCACGGGAACGCCCACGCCGCCGCCGCTGCCCGATCCGGAAAGTCCGATGCGATCGTCGTTGAATGCGTTCCAGAGGGCGTTACCGGTTCTTACTCCCGAATCAAAAGTTTGCGCAGCCATCTGGGTGTTGTTGGCGTAACTCAGGGCCTGCGTGGCTCCGCGAGCCAAGCTCGATGCCCGCCCCGCCGTGGCGCATCCGGAAACGAGCGTCGAGGTTCCCAAGGTGGCGAGCGTTACCACGCCCTGCCCGCCGGCAAACTTGCTGATGTTGTGGTAGGGATCATCTTTGATGACCATGTCCTTCGACCAGTCGGGTGAGTCGATATACGACAACCGCCCTGCGCCAAGGTTGCCTGCGGTGTTGTTCCAAACTGCGGAGGGCGCGTTCAAAACTCCAACCCCCGCATCTTGAACTCCGTTGACGGTATTGAGAGCACCTTGTCCGAGTCCACCCCAAAACGCGCCCCAATCCCAATCGAATTTTCCGAACGGATCGATCCCATTCGTCGGGCTGTTCCCGCAATAGCGGCTTACGTTCGTATCGCCGCCACCGAAGCCCAAGGGGTCTTCGCTGATGAAACTTCCCGTGGCCGGGTCGTACCAGCGCGCACGGCGGGCTGAGTCATCGTCAGCACGTTGCCCTGGGCATTGTAGGTCAAGCGCGTCGCGGGCGTTCCCTCTGGCGTGGCGTTATCGATCGCGTACATGGCTCGGACG
>JANXOJ010000460.1 GCA_025353625.1 Planctomycetota bacterium
CGTATGTTGCGGCGACTGGCAGCGGGTACTAGGGCCATCGGTGACGACCGCGCACGGACTAACGGCGGTCTTTTGTGACCCGCCGTATGCCGCCGATGGCCGCGATGCAGTTTACGGCGGCGAAGAAAGTTTCACCGTGGCCCATGACGTGCGAAGGTGGTGCGTCGAAAACGGAGATAATCCATTACTGCGGATCGCCCTCTGTGGGTACGACGAGCATGAGGAAATGCAAGAGCGGGGGTGGGTCAAGTACGAATGGAAGGCGAGTGGAGGCTATAGCAATTCATCATCGCGCGGCAACGACAACAAGCACCGTGAAGTTATATGGTTCTCGCCAAGATGCTTGAGGCCGGATAATCACAGATTACTTTTTTAGTGAGCGAGAGTTAAGCAACAACCAACCAACGAGGTGAAAAATGGCGACATGGGATGAAATGCGAGCGTATTGGCCGGACCTTCCAGAGACGAGCGTGGACTACATTCAAGTCGGAGGCGGCTGGGCATGCAAGACGGCCGAGATCGGCAACTACTGCACGCTCGCCGACTACTGCAAGATCGGCAGCGGCTGCAAGATCGCCGACTACTGCAAGATCGGCAGCGGCTGCACGCTCGCCGACGGCTGCAAGATCGGCCGCGGCTGCACGCTCGGCAACTACTGCAAGATCGGCCGCGGCTGCACGCTCGCCGACGGCTGCAAGATCGGCCGCGGCTGCACGCTCGCCGACGGCTGCAAGATCGGCCGCGGCTGCAAGATCGGCAACTACTGCAAGATCGGCAGCGACTGCACGCTCGCCGACGGCTGCACGCTCGCCGACGGCTGCACGCTCGCCGACGGCTGCAAGATCGCCGACGGCTGCACGCTCGCCGACTACTGCAAGATTGATCGCAGACCGCTTTACATCACCGGCACGCGATATTTTGTCGCGGTCTCCGGCTTCCGCTATTTGTTCGCGGTCGTTGGTCCAGGATTGGTTCAGTCCGGCTGCATAATCAGGCCCCTTTCATGGTGGCGGGAAAATGCTGGGCGATGCGCAGAGGAAAACGGCTATACGACGGAGCAGGAGGCGAAATATCGGATATACATCGAGATGGTCGGTGAGTGGATGAAGATTTACGGAATGGAAGAGCGGCCCAACGAGGTGAACAAATGAAATGGAACCCATACCAATCGTATACCTGGACAAACGCGCAAGTAAAAAGGTGGCATGCGGTCAACGGGGCAACGGCTTTCTATGATGGAAAATCGTGGACGATGCAGGCGAGTAGGCTTGCTGGCGGTATGTATTCCGTCGTTTTTGTTGAAGTGCTTTTTCTGAAACCGAATCAACCAGCCAAAGGAAATGAAAATGGAAAACCCTAAGCCCGGCACCTACATCTATCTGGCTAGCCCCTACACGCACTCTGACCCGGCAGTCATGGAAGCGAGGTTCATCGCCGCTTGCCGCGCGGCCGGAAGGCTAATGGCGGAAGGCCATCAGGTTTTCTCGCCGATTGCCCACACGCACCCTATCGCGGTGCAATGCGAGTTGCCGCGCGATTGGGGGTTTTGGAAAAAATATGACGAAACGATGATTGCGCACGCCCACAAACTTGTTGTCCTCGTGATCGACGGATGGAGAGAAAGCAAGGGCGTTGCCGCAGAGATTGCGATTGCGATAGGAATGGGAATTCCCGTGGAGTCTGTCCTGCCGGAACCGACGAATGACGAAGGACGAAAGGGTAACAAAATGGGCACCGCCTGGATAGTCACCGGGGATAAATTGCCGCCCGAGGATGTGACAGTTCTCACGAAAATAGACGACACGCAAGGCTGTCGAAACGAGATGAAGCTGGCTTGGCATGGTGGGATTTGGTTCTTTCCTGATTCGTTGGAGCGCATCTACTACGAGCCTACTCATTGGTCTTATTTGCCGGTTAAACCATGAAAATGAACGACGATCAAAAGCCCGCCGTAGAGTTCCTCGAACCCGATCACCCCGTTTGCACTCGATGCGTTTCTTCGCTTCACCGCGACGATCCTTGCATGAATTGCGAAGATGGATTCGTAGACGACGAAGGCGACCCAGAGTATAGCTTGATTGAGCCGACGTCGCTTTGCCCCGATTGTCGCGGCGAACCAGACGGCTGGCATTGTCCCACCTGTGGCGCACACTGGACATGGGCGGAAATCAAAATACTAAAGCTGCCGTATTAGAACCAGCAAGGATCATAGAAAAATGCCTAACGATAACTGTACTACACCCGTGCCGCGATGCCCGCAAGGCCATGCCGCCAAGTACGTCCGACCTAACGGCGACCGGCTTTGGTTCTGCGGTCAGTGCGACATGCTTTTCGATGATTCTGGCGACGATGGAGATATCTCCTACGGCTTGCCTTCGCGACGGCTAGACCGCGACGAAAAGCATAAGGAACGCGAACGCGAGCGACGGAAACAACGACAGGGAAAGAGGTAGTCATGCAGCCCATTGCCGAATTTGACGCCGGGCCGTTTTATGTCCGCACTCCGTTTTTGATCCTCGTAGACAAGGCTGAAAAAACGCCGTGGGAATTCACGGATATTCGCAGTCGGTCTTTTGTTGACAAACAGCAAAGGGATTACCTTCCACGCACTGAACCGCGATATCTTGGCATCGGCATGGGAGACTACAGCCTCGACGGCTACCAGGGCCGCATCGCAATCGAACGTAAATCGATGGCCGACTTCCAAGGCACACTGCTCGGGTGGAAAAAGGAGATTGACGAGTCGGGCAACCTCGACGAATGGGACACGCGGGGCTCGGTAGACCGGCGAAAACGATTCAAAAACGAACTTGCAAAATTAGCCGCGATGGAATGTTCGGCGGTCGTCGTCGAGGCCAGTATCGGCGACGTGCTGGAGCAGGCCCCGCAGTGGGGCAAGCGGACGCGGGAGGAGAACGCCAAATACCTCTTATCCACGGCGATTGCTTGGCAGCAAGAGTTTCGCGGCGTGCCCTGGCTATTCCTATCGGATCGGCGAATGGCCGAGGTGGTCGCACTACGAATACTCGAGCAGTGGTGGTCACGCGAACAGATACACGTCAGGGCGTCCCGTCGCATAGAACGGCAGAAGGCAAAGACCGCCACGAAAGAAATGTTCTAGCCCGCGTCAACCTGTTTTTCGATCTTACATTTTTTTACCCACAAACCCAAGGATTTTTAGAAAATGGTCACACTCACTGCCCCGCAAGAGACGAACGAAGAGTACGACACGAACCAACTTTCCGCCGACCAATTTTTTGGACCCATACGATCCATCACGGTGCAGATGACGGAAGCCAGCAAAACAGAGGTTAAGCTGTTTTTCCGGATGGCTCAGAAGGAAGTCGGTCGCGTCTGGGCCTATGGTTATTGGATCAAAAGAAACTACGACTGCGAGCCGCAAGCCCCAATTTCCTTCAAGTGGATAGACCCAAACGACAAGAACCAGGACGCATACAATCTCGGTGACGCGGTAATCCACGCTGCCGAGGCGGTCATTTGGGCTATTTCAAACAATGCGGTGGAGGGGGATGACAATTCCCTCCGGGCCAGAGAGTGCATGGAAAGCTGGACGACTGAACTGGACCCCCAGGAAATAACGGAGTCGGTATTTGACGACGACACCGAAGCATGCGCCTTCCGGTTGTCCTTGGGGAAGAAATTGGGAATGAGCCCTGACCAGACAGTGGAATTACAGGAGTTTGTCGACGATCTCTTAACGCAGGGCAAACCCCAGCAGGATTTCGACGATCGTCGTCACGAACTGGAAGGTGGCATTGCGACAGCGGCCATCGAGCAGGCCCGCCTTAAAGTAGCAATCAAAATCAACCGCGACAACATCAAGTCGCTGACGGACACGCTCGAAAAGCACCTTCGCTGCGGTCCAGGAGAAATGCCGCTCTTCGACAAGGTGGAGAAAGAAGTCGCCCAGGCCGATGCGGTGGAAGACGCAGGGCCGCTGCCAAATCCGGCCGCCGAGTCGTGGCGTTCGACCGCTATTGCTGACCTGAAGGAACTCACCCCTAAAATTGTCGATATTCTCGATGGGGAACATATTCGCACTATCGGCGATTGGGTTGATTGGCCGGCACAACATCCGGGCGTGGAGTACACACAAATCAAAAACCCGTCTGGCAGCATCACCGAGGCCAGATACGACAAGATCGTCGCGGCAATGGATGCGGTGACGACGAAAGGATAATCATGTGGCTCTACGTCCCCAAGACCTCACCATCTTTGACCTCGCGGCAGGCACGGGCATGTTCTCCACGGCAGTTGAGCTTGCTTGCGCCGCCATCGGACTTCCAGCCAAAACCATTTGCTACTGTGAGCGGGACGCCTGTGCAGCGGCCTCTATCGTGGCGAGGATGGAAAACAAGACCCTACATCCGGCTCCTATTTGGGACGATATTAAATCCCTGGACTGCGAACCGTGGCGCGGCCAAGTTGATATCGTCTGCGCGGGCTATCCGTGCCAAGGGTTCTCGTCCGCCGGTAAGCAGCTTGGCAACCGCGATCCGCGATACCTTTGGCCAGCAGTGCGTAGAGCGATTGCGCGAATCAAGCCAAGCATCGTGTTCTTGGAGAACGTGGAAGGCCATGTTGGAAACGGGTCAGGAAAAGTCATTCGGGATTTGCAAAGGCTTGGCTACCGCGTTACGGCGGGA
>JANXOJ010000464.1 GCA_025353625.1 Planctomycetota bacterium
CGAACTTGGTTTGGAAAAACAACTTTGCAGTTCTCCTGGCCGTTGAACCGTGCCGATTGCATTTCCCACCGGATCGGCGATAATGACGCATCGCCACCCGATTCCCAAGGGAACGTGCCATGAATCAAACGATTACGCTCCACGTCAACGGCTCCGCGAAGACCGTAACGACCGACTCCGAGAGACTGCTGCTCGATATCCTCCGCGAGGAACTTCAGTTGACCGGCACCAAGTACGGTTGCGGCGAAGGGCTTTGCGGGGCTTGTACCGTGTTGATCGAGGGCAAGAACGTCCGCTCCTGCCGGGCGAAGGCCGTCGATGTGGACGGCAAGGCGATCACCACCATCGAAGGGCTGGCCCACGGCGAGAACCTGCACCCGGTTCAAGAAGCGTTTCTCGCCGAAGGGGCCATGCAGTGCGGCTACTGCACGCCGGGCATGATCTTGACGACCATCGCGCTGTTGAACGAGCACCCGCAGCCAACGGACGAACAACTGCTCCGCTTCATGAACGGCAATCTCTGCCGCTGCAACGGCTATCCCAAAGTGCTCAACGCCATCCACCGCGCCGCCGGACGGCTTGAGAAAATCAAGTAGGAGTATAGGACGCCCACCATGACCGACGATCTATTGTCCGACGAGCTTTTGTCCGACCATCGCATCGATCCTGAAATCTACGAACCGCCCGATCCGCAGGACGCACCTTCCGGCCTCTCGCGGCGCGACTTCGTCCAGGTGCTGGGTGCCGGGCTGCTGATTACGGTTACCAACGACATCGCCTTGGCTCAACGTCGGGGCGGTCGAGGAAGCGGGCGCGGCTTCGGCGGACGCGGGCCGACAACTATCGCCGCGCGGCTGCATATCGACCGCGATGGCACCGTCACCGTCATGACGAGCAAGGTCGAGGTCGGCCAAGGTTCGCGGGCCGAACTGACGCAAGCCGCCGCCGAAGAATTGCACTTGGACCCCGCCCACATCCGAATGATTATGGCCGATACGGCCCAAACGCCCGACGACGGCATGACCGCCGGCAGCCGCAGCACGCCTTCAACCGTCCCCTCGATCCGCAGTGGGGCGGCTGCCGCACGCGAGATGTTACTCGACTTGGCCGCGCAGCAATGGAAGGTCGAACGCGCGACGCTTAAAGTCCACGACGGAGCAATCGCGCACGAGGCGACGAAGCGCACGATCACCTACGCGGAACTGGCTCGGGGAGAAGACTTTGCCAAGTCGAGTTCCAAGGCGATGCCCGGCAACGTTGCGATAACGCCGGTCAACGAGTGGAAGGTGCTGGGCACGTCCGTTCCGCGACCCAATCGCCGCGACATTGTCACCGGCGCGCATCGCTATCCGTCCGATATCGTTAGGCCGAAGATGCTCCACGGCAAAATACTTCGCCCGCCCGCCTTCGGTGCCACACTCGCATCGATCGACCTTGCCCCGGCCCAGTCGATGCCGGGCGTCGCCGTGTTGCACGAAGGTTCGTTGGTCGGTTGTGCCGCACCAACGAGCCTCGAAGCCCAACGGGCCGTCGATGCGTTGGCCAAGACGGCCAAGTGGAAGACGGTACCGCAAACGTCGAGCAAGGAACTTTACGCCCATTTGCGCAAGACCGCCCAGGGATCGCTCGCCGGCGTGCTGGATGCCGATCTTGCCCGAGCAAAAACGGTCCTGCACGAAAACTACGAGATCGCCTATATTCAACACGCCCCGATGGAACCTCGCGCCGCCGTGGCGGAGTGGGAAGGCGATAAGCTCACGGTTTGGACCGGCTCGCAGAATCCGTTTGGGGTGAAAGGCGAGTTGGCCGCCGCGCTGAACCTGCCCGCCGAGAACGTGCGCGCGATCGTGCCCGATACCGGTGGCGGCTTCGGCGGAAAGCATACGGGCGAAGCGGCGATTGAAGCGGCCCGCTTGGCACGAGCAGCCGGGCATCCCGTGTCGTTGCGGTGGACGCGGGAAGAGGAGTTCACGTGGGCCTATTTTCGCCCGGCGGCCCTCATTGAAATCCGCGCCGGCCTCGATGCAAGCGGATCGCTCGTCGTTTGGGACTTCATCAATATCAACGCTGGCGGCTCGGGCATCGAGTCGCCCTACGCGATTGCAAAGAACAAGACGCGCTCCGTGCGATCGGACTCACCGCTGCGACAAGGCTCCTATCGAGGTCTCGCCGCCACGGCCAACCATTTCGCGCGCGAGTCGTTCATGGACGAACTGGCCCACGCCGCCCAAGCCGATCCACTGGCCTTCCGCCTGGCGCATCTGAAGAACGACCGCATGCGGGCCGTTTTAGAAAAGGCGACCAAAGAGTTCGGTTGGGTCGAAAGTCGCCGCAAGCCCGCTGCGAACACGGGCATCGGGCTAGCCTGCGGAACCGAGAAGGGTTCCTACGTGGCAACCTGTGCCGAGGTCGAAGTGGACCGCAGTAACGGCGAGGTCCACGTTCGCCGCGTGTGCCAGACCTACGAGTGCGGCGCGGTTCTCAATCCGGCCAATCTCATCGCACAGAATCAAGGGTGCGTCATCATGGGCCTCGGCGGCGTGCTGATGGAAGAAATTCGCTTTCACGATGGAACGATCACCAATCCGCATTTCGCAAAATACGAAGTGCCGCGCTTCAAAGATGTGCCGCACATCGATATTCACCTTATGAATCGCACCGACCTACCATCGCTCGGAGCGGGCGAAACGCCCATCGTCGGCATAGCCCCCGCCGTCGCCAACGCGGTTTTTCATGCGACCGGAGTGCGGGTTCGATCGATGCCGATACGCCGCAACGAATTAAAAACGTAGCAGCCCCATTCCGGGTCTTCCGTGAGAGTGTGATTTCAAAGTTGCAATGGAAGAAGTTGGAGACTGTTGGGACGAGCGGAGCCGCAAGAAGAAGATGGTATGTATCAAAAGATAGTCGAACTCATCGACGCCGGCACGCCGTGCGCGGCCCTACTCGTGCTTTCGGCTCAAGGCTCGACGCCGCAAGGGGCCGGGACGAGGGCCATCGTCGAGCAGTCGGGGCGTCTCTGGGGCACGGTGGGCGGCGGCGCGATGGAGGCCAAGGCCCAGCAAATGGCCGTCGAAGCATGCCAATCGCAACGGCCTTGCATCTTTTCCTTCGCGATGACCAACGCCGATGCGGCCGATGAAGGTGCGGTCTGCGGCGGACGGATGCGGGTGCTGATCGATCCCACCGTCGCCCGCCATCGCGAGTGTTACGACGAAGCGGCCCGTGCGTTAAAGAATCGCGCCCGAGGCTGCTTGGTCGCGAAAATATATGCCGAGCCGGAGATGCACGTTGAAGTCGAATGGCATCCGGAACCTTCCATGCCCGCCTCAACGACGAACGCGCTTGCCGAAGTCTTCGTCGAACCGGTTCTGCCGCCTCCGCTTTTGGTCGTTGTCGGCGGCGGACATGTCGGTCGCACGGTTGCCGTGGAGGCTGCGCGGGTCGGCTTCGATGTTACGCTGATCGACGATCGGCCCGAGTTCGCTGCCGCCGCCCTCTTCCCGCCAGGCATCCACGTTCTCTGCGGTCCCGTCGCGGAGCAAATCGCCGCCTGCCCCTTGGATGCCGACAGTTTCGTTGTCTTGGCAACGCGGGGCCACCTACACGATTCCAAGGCACTTGCGGTCTGCATCCATCGCCCGCTTGCCTACCTGGGCATGATCGGCAGCCGGCGCAAAGTGGCCCTCGTGCGGAAGAACTTTCTGGAAACCGGTTTGGCGACGGAGGAAGAGTTCGATCGCGTCTTTGCGCCCATCGGCTTGGAGATTGGTGCGGTAACCGTGCCCGAGATCGCCGTGAGCATCGTGGCCCAACTCATCGCCGTGCGGCGCAAGGCGGCTTCGGCATGATTGTCGCCATCGTGCCCGCCGCCGGCCTATCGCGCCGGATGGGCGTGCAGAAGCAACTTCTCCCCTTCGCCGGCACAACCGTCATCGGGCATATCGTCGATGAATTGCGGCGCAGCCGCATCGACGAGGTGTGCGTTGTCGTCGGTCACGAGGCGGATCGGCTGCGAGCAGCACTCGACGGCCGGAGCGTTCGCATCGTCGTCAATCCCGATTACGAACGAGGCGACATGCTGGCGTCCATCCGATGCAGTTTGACTGAGATGCCATCGACCTGCCGTGCAATACTCGTCGCTTTGGGCGATCAGCCGGCAATCCGTGCCGAACTGGTCAACGCCGCGATCGACTGCTTTTCAACCTGCGGCCGGGGGATCGTCGTACCGATACACGCCGGTCGTCGCGGGCATCCGCTCTTGATCGATATTCGATATCGCCACGAGATATTGACCGGTTTGGACGACGTTGGCTTGCGAGGTTTGCTAACGGCGCACGCGGAAGATGTTTGTGAATGGCCCGCATCGAACGATGGGGTGTTATCCGACATGAACTATCCCGAAGACTATCGGCGGGAGTTGGCTCGTCGTTTAGCGAATCCGCAATCGTAACCATCGTATCGTCGCTGCGCGACGAACTTCTTCTTTGGGCGTCGTGCAACCACCACTCGGTGACTGGTTGCCCACAACCCCCAATAACTACCGGTGTTGGCCTCCCCGAATAAATTTCGTCAAAATGCAAAAATGGTGCATAAACGGGTGTTGACATTTGTACACTATTCTGCTAGTTTTATGTCTATGGCGACGCAAGGCACCAACTCGGCGAATGCAAGTAAGGTTTCCCTGCTGGATAAAGCAGTGGCCGACATGCTCGCCGAGGCCTTGCGTCGCGGCTTCCACGGCACCGCATCGGTGGAACTGACGATCCAAGACGGCACGATCCAACAAATCCGCCGCAGGATCGATCGAGTCGAAAAGTAGAAAAAATCGATGGTATCCAAGAGGGCTTGCCCGCGTAGGGCAGGTATCTCGAAGAGCCCGCAAGAAACCAGTTTGGTTTTCGGCGGGCTCTTTTCGTTTTGTAACCGAACAAGGAGAAAGTTGATGACGGAAATCCTGCAAGAGTTCTGCGATTGTCGCGGCGTGTCGATGCGGCCCGACGGCTCGTCGGGCGTGCTGCGCGGCGTGAAGATTTTGGGGCTGGAGTCTCGCAACGGGCGCAGCTATCTGCCGGAGGCGTTGTCCCAAGCGGCCGCGCTGTACGAAGACGCCAAAGTGAACGTGAACCACCCGCGCGGCAGCCTGACTGCGCCGCGCGACTATCGGGACCGCATCGGCGCGATCCGCAACGTGACGGCCAAACCGGAGGGGCTGTTCGCCGATTTTCACTTCAATCCCAAACACCCATTGGCCGAGCAATTGCTGTGGGACGCCGAGCACGCCCCGGAGAATGTCGGCTTTTCGCACAACGTTGAAGCGCGCACCGCGCGGCGCGGCGACCGGGTGGTGGTGGAAGCGATCACGCGGGTTCAAAGCGTCGACCTTGTGGCCGATCCGGCGACGACGCGCGGGCTGTTTGAAGCGACGCGCGACGCGGCAAGCGGAAGGCCGTGGGCGAGTACGCTTCAGACTTTGAAGCGCGAGCATCCGGAATTGGTCGAGGCTCTTTTGGCGGAGCAATCGGCGGAAGTCGATCGGATGCAATCCGAGATTTCCCGCTTGCAGGCGATGGAAACGGCCCAGCAGAAGCAGCATCTCGTGCGGCAACTGCTCCGCGAGTATCGCCTGCCGGAGCCGGAGACGACCGATCCGCACGCCCAGGCAATCACCAGCCGACGATTCGTGGAGTCGCTGCTGGCTGCCGCCGACGAGCCGGCCATGCGAGCCTCGATCGAGGAGCGGGCCGCGCTCGTGCGGTCGCTGGCCGGCAACGTTTTCGCGAACGGAGGCCCGATGCCTCGCTCCCGCGATCAACAGTTGCTCGATAGTCGCGTCGATGCGAAGGCGTTCATCGAGGCGATCACGTAGAGAACGTCGACGATCGCTCGGACTTCGTGCTTCCTTCAACAGTTGGATTTCAACACTCGTACTTCCCCCAGACCCTCAAAGGATTCAAAAATGACGGACAAAATGCGTTGGCGTTACGGAGACACGAACCCGGTGGTGGCGGCGGTTGCTGCGGCAACGGTGATTGAGATCGGCGACTTGCTTTGGCAGGACACCGACAATGCAAAGCCCGCCTCGGCCCTGGCCGACGCGGGCAACAAGGCGGCTAACCAGGCGGCGTTTACCGCGAAGTTCCTCGGCGTGGCCATGCAACGCAGCCGCGCCGGCGAGTCGGCCCCCATCCGCGTCGCCACCACCGGCGCGTTCGACTTCGATTGCACGAGTGCCAACTTCGAGTTGGGCGATTTGATCGGCGTCGAAGGCAACTCGGGCGGGCTGGGCCTGCTCAATCAGAACGTGGCCAAAGTCACCGCCGGCAGCAGTGCCGTGGGCCGCATCGCGCGACGCGCAGCCGCTGCGACGAGCGTGCTGGTCGATGTGCGTTCCACCGCGATGACCGGCGGCGTGGTGAGTAATCATTAGTTCGATAGGCCGGTCGGCGCGCACCGTGGAAAGCGCGGTTCGCTCGACGCCACTCCACTTTCAAACTTCAAGGAAAAATTAAACATGCGAAGCATCAAATATCGTGAGCTCAAGCGGATGTATGAACTGTGCGGACCCGAGCGATGCGTCGAGCACCTTCGCGAGGCGTTCGACCAAGGCCACTTGAAGGCCGAGGACTTCAGCCTCCGCGAACTGGCCGAGGCAACCGTCGGCCCCGGCTGGGTCAAGCAGATGGACCCGCGCAACGGCGGCGTGCGACTGCTGGAATCGGGCGATGCCGTGGACGTAACGGCCTTCTCGAACATCGCCGGTCAGATCGTCTACTCGAAGATTCTCGACGCCTATCGCCGCGAGGCGTTCGTGATGTCGCAGCTCGTCGAGACCGTGCCGACGCGGCTCGACGGCGAGAAGATTCCCGGCATCGGCCCCTTGCGCGATGAGACCGCCGAAGTTCGGCCCGGTATGCCGTACCCCAGCGTCGGACTCGGCGAGGACTACATCGAGACGCCGACAACGACCAAGCGCGGCTTCATCGTGCCGGTCACCCGCGAGGCGATCTTCTTCGATCGCACGCACCTCATCTTGCAGCGGGCCGGCGAGGTGGGCGAAATCCTCGGCCTGAACAAGGAAAAGCGGCTGCTCGACTTGGCGGTCGGCGCGACGAACAACTATCGCCACAACGGCACGGCCTACAACACCTACTACGCGGCCGCCGACAACGGGCCCTGGACCAACGTGCTGCAACGCGAATTGGTCGATTGGACCTGCATCGACGCCGCCGAGCAACTTCTCGCGGACATCCTCGACCCGGTGACGGGCGAGCCGGTCATCATGCAGGCAACGACGATGCTCGTCATGCCCGCCTATCGTCACGCGGCGGCCAGCATTCTGGGCGCGGCGGAATTGGTCTTTGGCGCCGAGACCGACATGGTGCGGCGAACGTATGCCAATCCCTACGCGAAGACCTACGCCTTCTACGAAAGCCGCTTGGCCTATCGGCGGATCATGGCTGCCGGGCAGACTGCGGCGGACGCGAAGAAGTGGTGGTTCCTGGGCGACTTCTCCAAGGCATTTGCCTACATGGAAAATTGGCCGATCACCGTCACGCAGGCCCCGGTTAATAGCGAAGCCGAGTTCAACCAGGACATCGTCGTCCGCTTCAAGGCTAGCGAGAGGGGTGCGGCAGCGGTGATTAACCCGCGCTATGTGGTGAAGTGTTTTGTGCCGCATGGGTGACGGGTAGTGCGCGGTGGGTGGTGGAAGGGCGTGGAACCACTGCCCACCTTTTAATTGGGACGAGTAGGACTTCGCGGACGGATAGGACAGAGACTTCCCATGAGCTTACTTCATTCTGAACTTGCGAAGCCGGAGTATGCCGGCCTGAGCGATAGCGCGGCGGCGGCTCGATTGAACGAGCGGCCGATTGTTGGTCGGCGTCGCGTGCCGCTAGCCGAGTTCGTCCATCGTCTTTTCGGCGATGCCACTTGGGCCACCTTGCAAGCGGCAACGACTTCGGCCGCACAGTCTGCCCAGGTCAAGGCGGCTGCGATCACGGTCTACGACTTCCTTCGCAACCCGCACGTCGAGGCAATCGATATGGACCTGCCGGCAACGAAGGGCGTGCTTGCCCTGCTCGTCCAAGCCGGCGTGCTGCCGCAGGCATTGGTCGCTGAAATCGATTCGTTGGCGAACGTTGTCGGCAGTAGGGCCGAACAGTTGGGATTGCCCATGCCGCTGCCGGTTGCTTGCATCACTTTGGCTCGAAAGACACGGAGATAGATCATGTCGATTGCATCCGCACAGTCGGGTTATTTTGACGACGCGGCAACCTGGGTTGGCGGCGCAGTGCCCGGCACCGGCGACGATTGGTCGATCTCGGTCGGACACGACGTTACGATTCGCGACCATCGCACGCAGTCGGGCGTTGCCGAGATTTGCGGCACGCTGACGATCGGCGATGCGGGCCAAACGAATCTCGGCGTGGAGCTGGGGAGCGTTCTCGTGAACCATTTCTGTGGCGTCGTGTACGTTCGCAACGGGTGCTGGCTGCAAATGCTCAACGACAGCCTCATCATGAATTCCGGCGATCTGATTGTGGAAGGCGGTATCGGGCTTGCACCCGGCGCGAGCCGTTCGCAGTTTTGGCTAATGAATTACGATCCATCGTACGGCGATCAACCGCCGCGAACCATCGCCATTACCAACCCGCAGAACGTTCGACTCGGCGGCGTGGCGAACGGCCTGTCTTGGCTCGGCGGTAGCAGCCCGGATATCCTGCCGGCAGACCACATTGTCTTGCGCTTGCGATTCACGTTGCCCTTGACGCTCGCGCCGGCGACGACCGAGAGCATCGACCTCAACGCGATACGGCCCGGCTCGAGCGTGGCAGACTTTGGCTTTGCTTGGGATTGGAGCCGCGATCAATGGTTGCCCTACGTGTGGGCAATCGTCGAGGACGGGCTGCTCGACGTCGATATCGCACTGAAGTGGCTTTCCGACAATCAATGGCAGTGGGCCTTTGAACTGCCCGGCGATACGGCGATTGGGTCGCGACTACTCGTTACGACGGCCCACGGCGACGATCCGAGCAACTGGCACGTTCAGCAGCATCGCGGGCAGATTGCAAATCCCTGGTCCACGGCGGCGCAGGTGGGCCAAGCCCA
This sequence comes from Planctomycetota bacterium, assembly GCA_025353625.1. Lineage (GTDB taxonomy): Bacteria > Planctomycetota > Planctomycetia > Pirellulales > Thermoguttaceae > JANXQG01. The sequence goes on from JANXOJ010000464.1 coordinate 9,115, forward strand.
GAATGGCCAGACGGCTGCGACAGGGCTGTTTGCGGCGATGCGTGCGGCCAAGCTCGCCTCGGACGGCTTGGATGCCATCGCAACGACGGCACCGACCGGCCCGGCTTCGACGTTCCGCGAGATGCTCGTGCAACTTTGGCGGCGGTTCTTCAAGAAGGCCGTGCGAAGCGGCGGGCAACTTGCGACCTATGCCGATGACGGCACGACAATCGTTACTACGCAAACGGCGGCGGAAGATGTTAGCGGCGAAACACAGGGTGCGGCCGGATAGGGGGCCTGCTTCTATCGGGGCAGGCGAGACGCCGGCACCACAATATCTGGACATTGTTGACCTCCTGCCACCACTCACCACCAACCGCCCTTTCCCATGCTGCTTCAAAAACTCCTCACCCTCTGGCCGCCGTTCGCACGTCGAAAGCGGGTTGCCGTTTGTTTCATCGTTGCGGGGCAGTCGTTTGCCCGGTCGGTTCAATTGCAGCAAATTTGTTCCACCTCGGCGCAGAGCGGCCAGGTCCGCGCCGGTTTTTAGAAAAGGAGATCGGACGTGCTTCAACTTGCGGAAGATACCTACGGCGCGGCGTTCAAAGGGGGCTCGGCAACGTTCATGGCCCGGATCGTCGGGAGCAGCGGGCTGCCGCTGCATCGCGCCGATGTGAGTGCGATTGCCTACTCCGTGTTCCTGCTGGACGATCGGGACGCCGATGCGCGGACGGTGATTGCGGGCCACGATGCGGTTGCCGCGACCGTCGCGGAGGTGATCTTCGATGCGCTTCAGACCGACTTTCCCTGGGATGCGGCGGCCGATACGGTCGGTTACAACTTTCGACACACGCTCGATGTCTCGAGCCATGCGGCATTCCCCCATGCCGATCGCAATTACCTCGTTGAGTATCGCGTGACGCCGGTGGGTGGCCAAGTCGTTATTGCTCGTTTCAGGATTTACGTTCTATAAGTAGGGTGGCGTCGGGCGGACCATCTTTCCAAATTCCGCGAAGAACCACCAAGGAAAGTGTAGCTACCATGACCGACCTACAGCAGATTCAAACCATCAAGAGTCAAACGCTGGCGTTGATTGCCGAGATAACGGCGCTGCCCAAGCCGACATACAAGATCGATGGACAGAACGTCCTCTGGACGCAATACCTGGCCCGATTGCACGAGACGGCCGACTGGTGCGATCGACAGATGGCGGTAGTTGCGCCGACCGAGACGCGTTCGCAAGGGTGCGTGTGAGGAGCTGGTTGCTTGGCGAACTATCGATAAATGTCGAAGGACGAATGTCAAATGTCCTAAAACTCCTCACTTCGACATTCGGATTTCCCTAAACCCCCGACCCCGAGCGCGGAACATGCCCTCTCTCAACTTCACTGCCGATTTCACCACCGTTACCGATGGCCTGGAAGCCGTCACGTATCGATGCCGCGGCGACGCGCCCGGCTCGGCGGGGAGGGCGATTCAATCTGCCTTGCGCCGCGCGGTTACGACGCACGAGGCGGCGGCGTCCGATGGCCGTTATACGACCAGCGACGTTGTATGGCACCTTGCGGCCGCAGAACTGCCTTTCGCGCCGCGGCTGGGGGATATGATTTGCGACATCAGTGGCCAGCGGTGGACGATCCTCAGCGCAACGCGGACGATGCTCGGCGTGCGATGGATGTGTACCACACGCAGTTTGGCCATCGTCTTCGGACTCGACGACGCGATCGGCGTGCTGAAAGCGGTTGGTGGCACTTCGGGCGGATCGGTTCCCACATGGCGGCCGTGGAAGACGGGCATCCGCGCGCGGATTCAGCCCAAAAGTACGCAGGTCACCGTTGTAAATGCCGTGCCGCAAACCGTTCGCAGCTTTCAGATATTCATCGCGGAGCCGCTGGGGTTGGATGCCTCGCACCGCATTCTTGCCGCCGATGGATCGGTCTACCGGATTCTGGCCGAAACGGCCGCCGAGCGGATCGGCGAATTGTCGGTCATCGACGTGGAAAAGTTATCGCCCTGACGGTTTATCGTCAAAAAACCGGAAATTCGTTGCAATCGTCATGCCCGGCTTGCCGATAGGTCGTAGGAGTGCCCGTAAAGGCTTGGTTGCGGTGGAAGTCCCAGATTGCCGCGACCAGGGGGGTTCGGGCCAATTCCCGCAGGAGCCAAGCCACAATGCAAGTTAAAATTTACGTTCCCAAAGTTATCGAAATTCCGAGCGAATTCCTTCCCGCCCTCGCCAAACGAGCGGCGGATAGCCTCGGCGACAAAGCAGGCGAGGTCTCGGCAACGCGAGGCCACCTCGTCCGCCAGGCGGTCCAGGACGGATTACTCCGCGATATGGACGGGCTGGTCGGCGAAGACGGCACGGTCGATCTCGTCTGCGACCCCGGAATGGAAATTCCGCTGGAGCTGGAGAATCGCACGTTGACCTTGTCCGAGCTGTTGGAAGCATTGCAATACAAGCGAAGCTGGTCGGAGATGAAGGGCAAGTCCGAGGCGGCCTGATGTCGCATTCCAACTTACCCATCTCTACGGCTGTTGGAGTTCCATTACCAGGATGACCTCATGGCGAGCCACGGCAATCCAGAGCAAAAAGCAAAACCGGTAGCGGCCACGCCCGCCAAGGCAGGCAAGCCGTGGCGAGTGCTTTCCGCCGATGGCACATCGGCACCGAGCATTGCCATGCCGCGCGCCAACACGGACTTGCGACAACTCTTAACCGGCGATTTAGCCCTTTGTGTGCGGTCGCGCGCTAAAGTATCTGCTGTCAGTGCGCCGCTCGACGGCAAGGTCGAGCCGCTCGATAATAAGGTCGAGCCGCTCGATGCCGATCTCAGCCGCGTTCGGGAAGCCTGGCCCAACCTATCGCAGGGCGTTCGCACGGCAATTCTTGCCCTGATCGATGCCAAGTAGGTCCATTCCGCGCACTTTGGCGAAGGCAAACCCTCGCGCACCAAAACGGCCCATCCGTAACGATCGTGCGGGCTGTATCGGCCACTCCGGATTTTCGGTCGAAGCGCATTACGCAGGGTCGATGTTTGCTTCCATGCAACCAGCATTTCTCGCGGAGTCCCAGGCATGAATCGATCGACGCGCACCGAATCGAGCGAACCGGCATCCAGCAGCACCAAGGTCAAAACGACCACCCGCTGCCGCCTCTGCCGCGAGACCATCGTACTGGAGAGCAGCTTTCGCGCGGCAACGGTTCATTGTCCAAGCTGCGGGCTGCAGTTCACGTTCGATCCCGCGAAGGAGCCGCTTCCCGTGCGGGGTATGCGGCTACAATACTCGGCGGTGACGGAGGCCCAGCGTCGCGGCTCGACCCGCTATACGACACATCCCGCACACGTTCAGGCACCGACCTTGGTGCCGCCTCCACAGGCCCCGACGAACTATCTTGCCTGGGGCGTGCGGATGACTCTTGCGGCGGCGGCGGGAGCGGTGCTATTCGGCGGAATTGCCCAGCGACTGTTACGCTAACATAATCATCGAGCTACCGCGAGACGTTCTTCGAGATCGATTAGCGAAACGAGCGCAACGTCGTCGTGCCAAGCGCGATGAATGCGTTCCGCTACGGCACTCTACTGCGACACTCTACTACGGCGCTCTGCGTCGACGCGGAGCGGGTTCCCGCTCGGAGCGTGGGAAGCGGGGGTAGTTGGTTTTTGTAGCCCTGCGACTCGATCGCGATGGCCGTTGATGATGATCTCGCCGATCAGGCCGCAGATTCCCAAGAAGCTTAGCGGCAAGACGTATTCAATGATTTCCGGCGGCATACGGCGTCCTCTTGGGGTGGCGCAGGAAGGCAATGGCTTTCCCTGCGATTTCATTTGGGGGGGGGCGCTCCTTCGCCGTACTTCGAGGGTTCCCTGTCCGGCCTTCATCGGATCAGTCGGGCAGCGGTCTGAAGATTGATTCGCGCGTGCCGCATCGGGGTTACAGTTGTGCAGCTTTGCGCGACCGGAACGATTGGATCGCAGCGCACTCGAGGAGAATCTGCCAAACTTGACGCAATTTCACCGCACGGTTGCGAAAATGCAACGTAGACTTACTGTGATATCCTCCCACTAAATCTGAAAAACCGTGGATTGGCTCGCATGTCCGGCTCGAAATTGCACATTCCCGTGAACGGTTTGCTCGTTGTGGTGCTGCTTTCCACGGTTTGGACGGTGGCCACCGCTGGCTGGTATCCGTTGGGCATCGACGCCATGCAGTTTTACGGAGCGGCCGACCTGGTCAATCGCGGCGAATCCAATCGCCTTTACGATCAGGCCCATTTTCAGACGTTGCAACAGCCGCTGGCCCAAGGCGAAGACTGCTCGCACCACTATTCGTTCTATCCGCCCATCGTCGCCTTGCTGCTGACCCCTTGGGCGAAACTGCCGTATAGCGAAGCCCGAGTGGTCTGGTGGGTTGCGGAAGCTTTGTTTTTTGCCTTCGCCGGGTGGATGATCCATCGTTGGGTCGGCATACCGCGACCCTGGCGGCTGTCGGCCGTGCTGGCTGTAGCGATTCTGATGCCTGTATGGATGGCAATGCGCGTAGGGCAAATGACGCCGGTATGGCTGGTCGCCATCCTGGGCGGATTCTTATTGCACCAGCGCGGTCGCCGCTTTGCGGCCGGGCTGGCGCTGAGCGTTCTGGCGATGAAGCCGCAACTCGCATTGCCGCTGGGAATGTGGCTCGCCATGCGCCGCGACTGGAGGGCTTTGGGCGGAATGTTTGCCGGCGCGGCGGTGCAGAATCTGCTCGTGATGGCCTGCCTGGGCCCTGCGATGCCGTTCTACTATCTTCGCGAATTGCCGAACATCATGCGCGATGCCAAGATGGCCGATCATACGGCGGCCTACGAACAATCGATCGCCGGAACCGTCAAGAATCTTCTGATGGCAAGCGGATGGCTCATGCCCGAGCAACGCTGGACGGCCATGCTGATCCAGCCCGTGCTTGCGCTCGCGGCCGGCATGGGCCTGTACCAAGTAGTGCGCGGCAGTCGGCGGCTCGAAGCCCTTGGAAGCAGCGAAGCAGGGGCGATTGCTCGGAATTATGAATACGCCAGTGCCGTGCTATTCGTCGTGCTGACGACGCCGCACCTACTGCTCTACGACGCAGCAATACTTGCCGCCGCGATTGCGTACCTCTTGAAGACGCCCGCTTGGCGATTGGGTGCCGCATTGGTCGCCTCGCTGACGACGGCGGCCGCGCTCGCCTATTATGCCTTCGGCTTCAGCGCGATGCCGATTTTAGCGATGGTGATCGTTTTTCAACTTGCCGCACGGGTGAGTGGATTGGAAAATGAGTCGGCGGGTCAAAAAGCACAACCGGCGGGAAGCGGACTGAATTGGGGCCTATCGTGACGCGCTGGAAAACTTCCGATTGGACGCTGTGCATCCTCGCCACACTTGCCGTGCTGGCCGCTTGGGAAGGCTTCGCGCTCAATCATCGCCCGGAAACGCACGGCTGCGGCGGCGATTTCCCGCAGTATTATATTGCCGGCAAGATCGTTGCCCAGGGCCATGCCGCGCGGTTGTACGATCAGCCCTATTTTCGCGCGTTGCAAGAGGGAATCCGCGACGATCCGCTCCGCTCGCTCTATCCGCCGACAATGGCGCTGATCGCGTCGCCGCTCGGGATGCTGTCGTACAACGGCGCACTGGCCGTCTGGTGGGCGATTCATGCAATTTGTATTGTGGCTTCAGGAGCGATTTTGTATCGCATGGCACCGCCTGGACCGTGGCGAATTCATTCGCTCGTCGCGCTCGCGGCACTACTGCCTCTTTGGATTGCCGTGGGGATCGGGCACTTGGCACCCGTG
>JANXOJ010000536.1 GCA_025353625.1 Planctomycetota bacterium
GCCGCAGCGTGACGCGCGGAGCCAGCCCTACGGCAGCGAAGAGTGGTCCAAGCGAACGGCGACGAAGCTCGGTCTGGAATCGACATTTCGCCCTCGCGGCCGCCCGAAGCAAGAGACGTCATGATGAAATTAGACCTGTCCCGTTTTCCGTTCTTTGTCCCGTTTCCCGTTCCTAGAATTTTTGTAACTGTCTAACGGTAGGAAGTAGCAAGTGGATTTGTTTGCCAAGAAAGGCCCCCGTATCGCGATCGCCGTGCAGCCTTTCGCTCCACCGACACGATGTCGGCGGGGGGGTGGCAGGGGGGTGACGCCCCACCTATTTACCCGATTGCAACTTCAGGCCGCGGAAGGGTTACGAATGCTTGCCGATCGCCAATCGGCGGCACGCGCCTATTGCTTCTGCTTCTTGAGCACCACCAGCAGTCGCCCGGGAGCCGCTTTGGCAGTAAAGTCGGTGGGGCGCGTTTCGCGTTCGCCGTTCCGTTGAAAGCAGACCTTCAGTTGGTCTCCAGCGACTTCATAAATCCCTTGCACCGCGACACCGGACTCGACCCCCACGCTTTTTTCGGTGGTCGCGTCGATTTGGTGCGGCGATTTCTCCGTATCGACCGTAAACTTGCATTTCGCTTCAGGGCCGTCGATTTTAATGAGAACTTCCGCTCCCTTAAATTTGAACCAGGACAGCTTGACGGCACTCGCCGGGGCAACCTCCACACCACTGACCACCGATTCCGCCAGCCAAACACCTTCGAGCGCCCTGTCGGCCTCCGCAGACGTCGTCGGAACCCTATCGGGCAATCGACGCTTCGACCTCGCTTCGATGTCGAGTAAGACTCGACCGGCTTTGTCCTTCCAGATGCCTTGCAAGAGGACCGCGTCATTGCCGACGAGTTTCATGCGGACGACGGATTGGAACTCATCCTTCACATCGTTTTTGAACGTCAGCGTCTCGGTGGCCTTATCCCATTGCCCGACCGATTCTCCGCGCGGAATATTGCCGTTGGCACCGAAAAACCAAAAACGATAGACCCGATCGCGAGCGTCGTAGGTCATAAGACTCAACTCCTCCTCCGGGCTGCTCTGGCGTCCTTCGAGCAACTGCCCGCCGACCGACCAACGAATCGTTTCGACGCCGGTCGATTCGATCCCCTGCGGTACCCATAAACAAGGTTTGATCTTTTTCGTCGTTTCCCACGTTCCCACGCGACGGGAAAGAACGGCCAGTTGCGGTGAACGAGTAATGCCATAAGTCTGGTCGAAATCGCTGGAAAGTTTATTCTTGTCGAATGCCAGTAGTTCTAAATCATCGTAGTGCGCCTTGGCATCGCCGGTGACGGCGATGGCCAGACCGATCATTCTGGCCTGTGGGAATTCGGCCGCGCGATCGGTCACCGTCACCAGTTGCCATTCGTCGCTTCCGGGCGAGGCAAAGCCGGTACGGGTTTGACCGATGTAGGCACCGCCGGCATCGTAATAGTGTATTTTCACATCCGCCGTTGCGCGTTGGCCGCCGGCCACCTTGACCCACCCCCGCGCGACGTAGCGTTTTGTGTTATCCAAAGGAACGCGGTTGGCCGGCATCGCGCCGAACTGGGCTTCCACCGTTTCATTCACGCAGTCAATCCGCATTTCCTTCTTGCCCGTGCGGCCGCCATCGGCGATCGAGGCGCGATACGCGGCGGCTGGGTTGGAATAGAAATTTCCCCAACCTGGCGGCAGCCCATCCGCAGCCACTTTATCCTCCAACGACGGATTGGTTACCAGATTGGCGGGAAGGTCTACAGCCGCAGCGGCAACCGTTTTTAGCTCGCCGAGAGCTATAAACCAGAGGAACGCTGCGACAAGCCAACGGCAGGCGACCCCATAGCACTTGTGGGGCGCGATCGTGCTCGGGTTCAGAGCGGCGGATTGCCTCTCCATGCCAGGCAGAGTGTGGGGTTTATCGTTCGGAATAATGACGCAATTGGACATTGAAATTTCCTTTTGAAACAAAACGCCACTCGGTCGAGGTGATTTCCGGAACCGACGTAATTGGCGGCTTTTTCCCGGAGACTCAAGCATTTTAACCTTGGATATCGACCACCTCAAGCAGCGTAGAAAATAGCCGCGGCATCCCTGATTGACGCCACTGCCGACGACTCTTAAACTATGGGTTTCCCAAAGCACCCCTCTTACAAGCTAACGCCAAGCTAATACGCACCCCCATGCCCTATTCCAATCAACCGATCGAGTCACTTTCCATCAATACCATCCGCACGCTCTCGATGGATGCCGTGCAGGCAGCCAACAGCGGCCATCCGGGCACGCCGATGGCGTTGGCCCCGGCGACATACGTGCTGTTCAACGAGGTGCTACGGTACGACCCGGCGGAGCCGCATTGGGCCAATCGCGACCGCTTCGTCCTCTCCTGCGGGCATGCGTCGATGTTGCTCTACTCGACGCTGCATGTGGCCCAGGTGCGGCAGGTCGAGAAGCACGCCGATGCGGCCGGTCACGGCAGCGGCAATCTCGCCGTGCCGCTGGAAGATATCCGCCGCTTCCGTCAGTTGGATAGCCGCTGCCCAGGCCATCCCGAGCACGGGCATACGAGCGGCGTCGAGACGACGACCGGGCCGTTGGGGCAAGGCATCTCCAACAGCGTCGGCATGGCAATCGCCGAGCGTTGGCTGGCGGCACGCTACAATCGCCCCGGCTTTGAACTTTTCGACTACAACGTCTACGCACTGTGCAGCGACGGCGACATGATGGAAGGGGTTGCGGCCGAGGCCGCCTCAATCGCCGGGCACCTCAAGCTCTCGAACCTCTGCTGGATCTACGACGACAACAAGATCACCATCGAAGGCAACACGCGACTGGCCTTCAGCGAGTGCCAGAAACAGCGATTCGGCGGCTATGGCTGGAACGTGCTCGAAGTGGAAGACATCAACGATCTGGCCGCCTTCCGCGCGGCGTTGCAAGAGTTTCAAAAGACGAGCGACAAACCGACGCTCGTTGTCGTGCATAGCGTGATTGCCTTTGGGGCGCCGAACAAACACAATACGCACGGTGCGCACGGTTCGCCGCTGGGGGATGAAGAAATCCGCCTGACGAAGATAGCTTACGGCTGGCCGGAAGATCAAAAGTTCCTCGTGCCGGAAGAAGTGCTGGCCCACTTCCGCGCGAACCTCGGAGTTCGCGGCGATGGCTTGCGCAAAAAGTGGGAAGCGAGCTACGCCGAGTACTCCAAAAAATATCCCCAAGAGGCGAAGGAATTGGATCGCATCCAAAGCGGCCAACTGCCCGAGGGATGGGATGCCGAGATCAAGGAGTTTCCCGCCGATGCAAAGGGGATGGCGACGCGGGCAAGTTCCGGCAAGGTATTGAACCAGATTGCCAAGCGGCTGCCGTGGCTGGTGGGCGGGTCGGCCGATTTGGCCCCTTCGACGCTCACGCTCATGGACGGCGGCGGCGACTTTGAAGCGACGAGCTACGGCAATCGCAACATGCACTTCGGCATCCGCGAGCATGCGATGGGCGCGATCGTCAACGGCATGGCCCTGGCCGGGCTGCGGTCGTTCGGATCGACGTTCTTCGTCTTCACCGATTATATGCGGCCTTCGATCCGCTTGGCCGCGATCATGGGACTGCCGGTCTTCTACGTCTTTACGCACGATTCGATCGGCGTCGGCGAGGACGGGCCGACGCACCAGCCGATCGAGCATCTTGCGGCACTGCGATCGATTCCGAATCTCACGGTGATTCGGCCCGGCGATGCCAACGAGGTGGCCGAGGCCTATCGAGCGACGATGCTCAATACCACCGGCCCGACCGCTTTGGTCCTCTCACGGCAGAACATGGCGACGCTCGACCGCACCAAGTGCGGCCCGGCGGCAGGCGTGCAAAAAGGCGGCTATATTCTCTTGGACGCGCCCAACGGCAAGCCGGAGGTGATTCTCATCGGCACCGGCAGCGAGCTTTCGCTGTGCGTCACTGCCCGCGAGAAGCTGGTGGCCGAGGGGATCAACACCCGCGTGGTGAGTTTGCCGAGTTGGGAGCTATTCGATAAACAGTCGAAGTCCTATCGCGACGAAGTGCTGCCACCGAGCGTAACGAAGCGCGTGGCGGTCGAGCTCGGTGCCGAGCAAGGCTGGAGCAAGTACTTGGGCGACGGCGGAACGTTTCTGGGCATGACTTCCTACGGCGCGTCGGCCCCAGTGGAAGTGCTCTTAAAGCACTTTGGGATTACCGTCGAGAATCTTGTGAAGTTGGCGAAGGAAGCGGTCGGGCGGTAACGCCGCATCGCTTCAAGTCTTGAGAAGTTCCGCATATATGTCGCGCTCTGCCGGAACTGGCCCTCGTCCGCGTTAAATGCGGCGGGGGCGAATCTGGACAATCCTATTCATCCGCTACATCATTCCGCTAAACAGTTACCCAGTTATTGTATATCGAGCCAACCATCCGACCGCGAATAGGATGCCGGAAGTAATCGAGAGGATTGTGGAAATTCTCGACTGCTAAAGCGAGGTGTCCCTTGAGCCATCGCTTGACCCACACCGCGTCCTCCCATAAACTTTCTTCGTGGAGAGGTAGTCGCTCCGCATCCATTACCCTCTTTGCGATTCACCCCGAGGCCCATGCGATGAAGTCCAACGCATACGCCGTCCTGCTTAGCCTTTTCACACTTTTAGCTTCCCCGCCGGTCCCGGCAACTGCCGTGGAACCACCCTTCGCCAAGCGGCAGAAGGTGCCGCCGTTACCGCAAAACCTCATTTGGCTCAATACCACCGGACCGCTCGAGCTTCGCGACCTGCGCGGCAAGTTCGTGCTGTTGGATTTCTGGACCTACTGCTGTATCAACTGCATGCACATCCTGCCTGAACTGCACAAGCTGGAACGGGCGTGGCCCAAGAATCTCGTCGTGATCGGCGTTCACTCGGCCAAGTTCAGTACCGAGCAGCAAACGCCCAACATTCGCGACGCGATCCAACGCTATAAGATCGAACACCCGGTCATCAACGACGCGCAACACACACTTTGGGAGTTGTTTGGCGTTCACGTCTGGCCGACGGTGATCCTCATCGATCCCGAAGGATATGCCGTCTGGGGTACTACCGGCGAGGTCACGGCCGAGCAGATCGAGAAGGTGATCCGCCCCGCGCTGCCTTACTATCGGCAGAAAAAACTGCTCGATGAAAAGCCGCTGCGGTTTGATGCCGAGCAGCAAGCGGCCCAGCCGACGCCGCTCCGCTTCCCCGGCAAGATTCTCGCCGATGAAGCCTCCGGTCGCCTCTTCATCGCCGATAGCAATCACAACCGCATTGTAATTGCCAAGCTCGACGGCACGTTGCTCGACGTTATCGGCTCCGGCATATCGGGGCAAAAAGATGGCGACTTCACCACGGCCCAATTCAATCAGCCGCAAGGCATGGCCCTGCACGGCACCGATATGTTCGTCGCCGATACCGAAAACCACGAGATCCGCCGCGTCGATCTTAAAGCACGACAGGTCGCAACCGTCGCCGGCACCGGCAAGCAAGCCCGCGAGCCGACGTCGCCCGCCAAACGAGCCGACCCTAGGCATACGGCCCTGAGCAGCCCCTGGGATCTGGCCGTTCAGGGCGATAGTCTCTTCATCGCCATGGCGGGGTTCCATCAGATATGGAGGATGCGGCTGGATGGTGCTTCCATCGCCCCCTATGCGGGCAACTGCCGCGAAGATATCGTCGATGGTCCGCTCTTGCCGCCGCAACTCTATCAAGAGGGTTTTGCCTCGTTCGCACAACCCAGCGGCCTTGCCAGCGACGGCAAGTGGCTTTACGTGGCCGATAGCGAAGGGAGTTCCATCCGCGCGGTTTCTCTCGGCTCGCGCAAAGAGGTTCGGACGGTCGTCGGCACTGCAAGCTTACCCGCCGCGCGGCTCTTCACTTTCGGCGATGTGGACGGCCCCGCCGCAAAAGCCCGCTTTCAGCATCCGCTGGCGGTTGCATTTCATGCCGGGCAGATTTACGTGGCCGATACCTACAACCACAAGATTCGCGTCGTCGATGCCGCCGATGCAACGACGCGCACGTTCGCCGGCACGGGTCTTCCCGGCCGCGAGGATCAACCGGCAGCGTTCCATGAGCCGGCCGGACTAGCGATTGCAGCCGGCCAACTCTTTGTCGCCGATACGAACAACCATCTCATCCGAGTAATCGACCTGAAGAGTGCGATGGTTTCGACGCTCGCCATCGCGGGCCTAGGGCCGCCCAGGGCGGAAGAAAAGACCGCGCAAGACCGAAAATAGTCGCGTTTGCCGACGGGCAAATCTAGGAGCAAATTGCCCTTCTTGCTCACGATATCGGCCGTTATGCCGATGTAGATTTGCGGACGATTGCAATTGAGGTCTGGCTCGACTACGCTATGGGTTGTAATCGTCATCCCACGTTAGCAGTCTCGTCAATTGGTTTCCAGCAGTCCGATTCGCACCGAAACTTTTCTTCGTATTGCGGGTTTCATGCGTAAGCTGACGTCCCTTCTGCCGCAAGTATCCCACATGCCATTTTCTAGGAGTCAACCATGAAGCAACTTGCCGCACTCACGATCGTACTGGCCGCATCGCTGTCTCCATTGCATGGGGCACAGACCGATCCCCCCGCTGCCGACGAGCCGAAACCGGCTTCGTCCAACGTCTCTGGGGCGGACTATCCCAAGATTCATTCCGACTTGCGCGTCACGGCGCGCTTGAAAGCACCCGATGCGCAAAAAGTGCGATTGCACATCGACAAAGACTACCCGATGGAACGCGACGACAAGGGCGTTTGGAGCGTTACCACGACGCCGCAGGTGCCGGGGTTCCATTACTATTGGTTCGTCCTCGACGGGGCAACCGTTTGCGACCCGGCCAGCGAAACGTTTTACGGCGTCAGCCGCCAGTACAGCGGCATTGAGATTCCGGAGAAGGGCGTCGATTTTTACGATGTAAAGGACGTGCCGCACGGCGAAGTTCGCGAGCGACCTTACTTCTCCAAGACGACCGGTGCCTGGCGGCGGATATTTGTTTATACGCCGCCCGACTACGACTCGAACCGCGACGCTCGTTATCCGGTGCTTTATTTGCAGCACGGCGGCGGCGAGGACGAGCGCGGCTGGGTCGTACAAGGCCGCGTGCAAAACATTATGGACAACCTGATCGCCGAGAAGAAGGCCAAGCCGATGCTCATCGTGATGGAGCGCGGCTACGCTCGGAAACCGGGCGAGCCTAGCACGCGGCCCGGCCCGCCCTCCACGGCACCCGGAGCACCCGTGCCCGACATCCGCCGCATGTTTAGCACGTTCGAGGAAGTTTTCATCAACGACCTCATCCCCGCGATCGACGCGACCTATCGCACCAAACCGGATCGCGAGAACCGCGCCATGGCGGGGCTCTCGATGGGCGGCATGCAGACGTTCAATATCACGCTCAATCACCTCGACAAGTTCTCCTACATCGGCGGGTTCAGCGGGGCGGGCGGCGGATTCGGCGGCGGCAGCTTCGACGCCAAGACGGCGCACAACGGCGCCTTGGCCGATTCCGAGGCGTTCAACAAGAAGGTCCACCTCGTTTGGCTGGGGATCGGCACCGCCGAGCAGAAGCGGATGCACGACGGTGTAAAGAACTATCGCGACGCACTGGAGAAGGCGGGCATTAAAACCATCTATTACGAATCGCCCGGCACGGCGCACGAGTGGCAAACCTGGCGCAGGAGTTTGAAGGAATTCGCGCCGTTGCTATTTCAGGAAGCGGCGGCTACGGTGCCGCAACCCAAACCGGTCGCTGGCCCGACCAATCGCGGACGCGGCGGATTCGGCGGGCCCATCGTGCTGGGGCCAGACGACAAACGGGCCTTCGCCGACCCGCCCGCCGGTTTCAACGAAAAGCGCGAGGGCATCGCGCACGGCAAGATGGAGATGATGGAGTACGACTCGAAGACCGTCGGCAGGAAGCGAAAGATGCTCGTTTACACGCCGCCCGGCTATTCGGCGAACCAGAAGTATCCCGTGCTTTACCTCCTGCACGGCATCGGAGGCGATGAGACGGAGTGGAAGCGATTCGCCATGCCCGACATTATTTTGGATAACTTGCTGGCCGAGAAAAAAATCGTGCCGATGATCGCGGTGATGCCGAACGGCCGCGCGCAGGCCAACGACCGCGCGGAGGGTAACATTTACGGCCAATCGAAGGCCTTCGAGAACTTTGAGCAAGACCTGCTCAAGGATGTGATTCCCGCCATCGAGGGTCGCTATGCGGTGCGGGCCGATCGCGAGCATCGCGCGCTGGCCGGGCTTTCGATGGGTGGCGGCCAATCGCTGAACTTCGGCCTGGGGCACCTCGAGACCTTCGCCTGGGTCGGCGCCTTCTCGCCGGCCCCCAACACAAAACCGCCGGCGCAGCTCGTGCCCGACGCGGCGGCGACCAAGCAATCGCTCAAGCTATTGTGGCTCTCCTGCGGCAATCGCGACGGCCTGATTCGGCTTGCCCAAGGCATACACGGTTACCTCAAGGAACGCGACGTCCCGCATATCTGGCACGTCGATGGCAACGCCCACGATAGCCCGGAATGGCGGAATTGCCTCTATTTGTTCTCGCAGCGGATTTTTCAGTAAGAACAACGCACTCTACTCGCGGGAGCGAGACGGCTACTTTCATGAAACAACCTGAAATGCAAAACAAGGTTTTCATTGTCGGAATCCTGGCAATCCTCGCTTCGGCCGGCATCTGTCGGGCAGCGAATGGCCCATCGGCCGGAATCGCGAATGGCCCATCGGCCGGAATCACGGTCCACGTCGATAAGCCGGGGGCCGCAATCAGTCCGATTCTTAACGGCATCTTTTTCGAGGATGTCAACTTTGCCGGCGACGGCGGATTGTATCCCGAGCGGATCAAGAACGGTTCGTTCGAGTTTGCCGATCCGATGATGGGATGGCATCAAAACGTTGCCGGTAAGGGTGTTGTCAAAGGCTTTAGCGTTTCCAGCGACAAGCCGCTCCATGCGAACAACAGGCACTTTCTGCATGCGCGCGTTGAGAGTGAAAGCGACCGATTGTCGCTAACCAACGAGGGCTACCGCGGTATCGGTGTCACCAAAGGTGCCAAGTTTACGTTCTCGGTCTACGCCCGCAGCAACACGAAAGCGGCGATGCGCCTCGAAGTTGAGTTGCTGGACGCCGAGGGTCGCCCGATTGCCGCAGCGCAGCATCTATCGAACTTTGCTGCGGAGTGGAAGAAACATTCCTGCTCGATCGAGGCGACTGCCACGGATGCCAAGGCCAAGCTTCGCATAGTCGTCCAGGGCACCGGCACGCTCGATCTGGATATGGTCTCGCTCTTCCCCCAGGAAACGTTCAACAATCGCCCCAACGGCTTGCGGCCCGATTTGGCCCAACTGCTCAAAGACCTCAAGCCTGGCTTCATGCGATTTCCGGGCGGTTGCATCGTCGAGGGCCGGACGCTCGATCAGCGGTATCAGTGGAAGACGACCATCGGCGACCTCTCGCAGCGCAAGCTGATTCTAAACCGCTGGAATGTCGAGTTCCAAGCACCGCGCAACGCGCCGGACTATTACCAGTCGATGGGCCTCGGCTTCTTTGAATACTTTCAGCTTTGCGAGGACATCGGGGCGTTGCCCTTGCCGATTCTCAACTGCGGCATGGCGTGCCAATTCAACTCGGCTGAATTGGCTCCGCTGGATCGACTCGACCCGTACATCCAAGACGCCTTGGACTTGATCGAATTCGCCAACGGCTCGGCGACGAGCGCGTGGGGGGCTAAACGTGCCGCGATGGGCCATCCGGCCCCGTTTCGGTTGACGATGATCGGCGTCGGCAACGAGCAGTGGGGTCCGCAATACTTCGAGCGTTTTGGGCGGTTCGCCAAGGCCATCAAGGCGAAATACCCGCAGATGATACTGGTCTCCGGCACCGGCCCCGAACCGGCCGATAACGGCGGCGACCATCGCTTCAGTTCCGCTTGGTCGGAACTTCGCAAGGCGAACGCCGACCTTATCGACGAGCATTTCTATAAGTCGCCGGAGTGGTTCTATTCGCAGGTTGGCCGTTACGACAGCTACAATCGCCAGGGGCCAAAAGTCTTTGCTGGCGAATATGCGGCCCACATCCAAAACAAGCGGCCCGGTTGGGAGTCGAACACCTGGGAAGCCGCATTGGCCGAAGCCGCGCTGATGACCGGGTTGGAACGCAACGGCGATGTTGTGCGATTGGCCTCCTATGCGCCGTTGTTCGGCAACGTCGATGCGTGGCAATGGAACCCTAACCTAATCTGGTTCGACAACCTCCGCAGTTTGGGGACGCCGAGCTACTACGTGCAAAAGCTCTTCAGCACGAACCGAGGAACAACGATCCTGCCTGTCGAGCTGGCCGGCGTCGAGAAGATGTTTGCCAGTGCAACGCGCGACGATTCAACGCGCGACGATGCAACGCGAGACGATGCGGCGGGAGAGATCATCTTGAAGATCGTGAATGCAGAAGCAAAATCGCGCGATATTCACATCGATTTGGTCGGGGCCAAGGACGTTCGAGCGACTGCCGAGGTTCAAGTGCTAACGGCATCCGACCTGGGGGCCATGAATACATTAGATAAACCTACCAACGTGTCGCCTGTTGTCGGCCGGCTAAAAGATGTTGGTGCAACGATTCAACATCGCTTTCCGGCTCGTTCCCTGACGGTAATTCGCATTCATGCGCGGAGATTTCCATGATATTTCGCAGGTTTGTTATCCTCGGTTGTGTCGCCGCCACATCGCTCGCACCGGCGGCCGCGGAGAATCTCCGCACGACCGGCAACTTCAACCCCGGCTGGAAGTTGCACGTCGGCGACATTTCGGGGGCCGAGGCATCCGGCTACGACGACAGCGCGTGGAAGCCCGTCGCCTTGCCGCACGCTTGGAATGAAGACTTCGCGTTCAAGGTCGCGATCGGACAACACCCGACCGGCATCGCCTGGTATCGCAAGCGATTCAAACTGCCGCCGGAGGCTGCCGGCAAGAAGGTCTTTCTCGAATTTGAGGGCGTTCGCCAGGGCGGGGAGTTTTTCATCAACGGCAAGCGGATTGGCCGACACGAAAATGGCGTGATGGCCTTCGGTTTTGATGTAACCGATCTCGTCCGTCCCGCACCGGAGGAGAACGTGCTGGCGGTTCGCACGGACAATGCCTGGGATTATCGCGAGCAAGCGACCGGCCAGCGGTTTCAATGGAACGACCGAAACTTCAACGCCAACTTCGGCGGCATCCCCAAGAACGTGCGAATCCACTTCACGGGAAAGCTCTATCAGACGCTGCCGCTATTCTCGGGCTTGGGCACGGTCGGCACGTATATTTATCCGCGGGATTTTGACGTTGGCGGAAAATCGGCCACAATCACCGCCGAATCGCAGGTTCGCAACGACTTTCCCGAGGCGCGAACGTTCACCTACTCGGTTGCAATCGAAGAGATGGATGGCAAGCCGGTCGCGACGTTCGACGGCGCGACCACTACGCTGGCTCCCGGCGAGACGACCATCGTAAAAGCCTCCGCGCGCGTTGCCGGATTGAACTTTTGGAGTTGGGGCTACGGATATCTCTACAACGTCCGCACGATTCTCAAGGTCGATGGCCGCGCGATCGATGCGCTGACCACGCGCACGGGTTTTCGCCAAACCGAGTTCGGCCACGGCATGGTCAAGCTCAATGGTCGCGCATTGCAGATGAAAGGCTACGGCCAGCGGACGTCGAACGATTGGCCCGCCTTGGGGATGTCGGTCCCGCCCTGGCTGAGCGATTTCAGCAACGGCCTGATGGTGGAAGACAACGCCAATCTGGTCCGCTGGATGCACGTCACGCCTTGGAAGCAGGATGTCGAATCGTGCGACCGCGTCGGCCTTTGCCAGGCGATGCCGGCCGGCGACTCGGAAGGCGACGTCACCGGCCGCCGCTGGGAGCAGCGACTCGAAGTGATGCGCGACGCCATCATCTACAATCGCAACAACCCCAGCATTCTCTTTTACGAGTCGGGCAACAAGGGCGTCCGCGAGGAACACATGGTTGAAATGAAGGCCCTACGCGACCGCTACGATCCGCACGGCGGCCGAGCCAGCGGCAGCCGCGAGATGCTCGCCAGCACGGCGGCGGAATACGGCGGCGAAATGCTCTATATCAACAAGAGTGCGCGCTTGCCGTTTTGGGCCATGGAATATGCCCGCGACGAGGCTCTGCGGAAATACTGGGACGATCTCAGCCCGCCGTATCACAAGGATGGCGACGGCCCGCCGCATAAAAATGCCCCCGCCCGCGAGTACAACCGCAATCAGGACACCTTTGCGGTGGAGGCCGTGGCGCGCTGGTACGATTATTGGCGCGAACGGCCCGGCACCGGCGACCGCGTCAGTTCGGGCGGAGTCAACATCATTTTTTCCGACTCCAACACGCACTTCCGCGGCGCGGAGAATTACCGCCGTAGCGGTGAAGTCGACGCCATGCGCATCGCCAAGGACGCCTTTTATGCACACCAAGTGATGTGGGATGGCTGGGTCGATGTGGAGCACCCGCGGATTTATATCGTCGGTCATTGGAACTACAAGCCGAGCGTGCGCAAGGACGTCTATGTCGTTTCCAATGCCGATGCCGTGGAGTTGCTCCTCAACGGCCGATCGCTCGGTCGCGGAAAGCAAAGCTCCCGCTTCCTCTATACGTTCGCGAATGTGCAATGGCAGCCCGGCACATTGCGCGCGGTGGGGATCGATGCAGCCGAAAAAGTTATTTGCCGGACGGAGAAGCAGACCACCGGCGAGCCTGCCGCGCTCAAGCTTACGCCGATTGCCGGCCCCGGCGGTCTCAAGGCCGATGGTGCGGACGTTGCGCTCGTCGAGGTCGAGGTCGTCGATGCCCAGAACCGCCGCTGCCCTACGGCGATGAACGCGGTCAGTTTTGAACTCACCGGACCCGCCGAATGGCGCGGCGGCATTGCCCAAGGGCCGGACAACTACATTCTCGCGAAAACGCTGCCCGCCGAATGTGGCGTGAATCGCGTCCTCGTGCGTTCCACGGCCCAGGCGGGCAAGATCGTCGTTCGCGCCGCGTCCGCCGGAGTGAAACCTGCTTCGGTCGAGATCGTCTCCCAACCCGTTGAGGTGCGAGACGGCATCGCTTCGCGCTTGCCCAGCGATGGACTTACGAGCCCTCTGCGACGCGGTCCGACGCCGCCGGGACCAGCGTTCAAGCTCTCGCGTCAGGCGGTACGCATCGCGCGCGCGACTGCCGGTGCAAACGGCGACCGCGCCGGTAATAGTTACGACGACAACGAAACGACAAGTTGGACCAACGACAACAAGCTAGCTACTGCGTGGATTCAGTACGAGTTTGCGCACGCCGCCACGGTGACGGAAACGACGCTGAAACTCGGTGGCTGGCGGCAGCGCAGCTATCCAATTCGCATCACGGTCGATGGCAAGGAGGTCTTTCGCGGCATTACGCCGCGAAGCCTCGGCTACGTCACGCTGGTGTTGAAGCCGGTCGAAGGCAAGCGTTTGAAGATCGAGCTCACCGGCGGATCGACGAGTCGCGACGCTTTTGCCTTGTCGGAAGTGGCCAACGAAAAAAACGCCTCCACGGGCGACGAAAAGATCGGCAAGGGAACGCTTACGATTGTCGAGGCCGAGTTTTATACTACAACGCACGACGACAAGGTACAATAGGGAATCGAAGTGCAATAGGGAATCGAAGTACTATAGGGAAACATCCATGTGTGAAAGCCGATTGAAGTTCGTCGCAATGCTTCTGGTCCTGCTCGCCGGACCGGCTGCGTCCCCCACTGCCGCCGATGCGCCCAAGACGGAATACAAGTTCTCCTTCGGGCCGGGCAAAGCTTCGCCGGGCTTTACGCACGTGCTGCCCGAGAGTACCTATTCCAAAGAACTGGGCTACGGCTTCGAGAAGGGGGCTAAGGTCGCGGCCGTTGAGCAGGGCGATGGCGGTTTCTGCACGAGCGACCGTCCGTTCTTCTTCTCGGTTGCCGTGCCGGAAGGCAACTACAAGGCTACCGTCACGTTGGGCGATGCCAAGACCGATTCCACCACCACGATCAAAGCGGAACTTCGGCGACTGATGCTCGAACAGGTTCGCGCGGCCGCTGGAACGTCCGTTACGAAAAGCTTCATCGTCAATGTCCGCACGCCACAAATCTCGACGGGCGGTAGCGTCCACCTCAAAAAACCCCGCGAGACAACCGACGAAGCGTGGGCCTGGGACGAACGCCTCACGCTGGAATTCAACGGGCAGCATCCTTGCTTGCAAAGGCTGGAGATTGTCAAGGTCGATGTTCCCACCGTCTTCATCCTCGGCGACTCGACCGTTTGCGATCAATCGAAAGAGCCTTACGCAAGCTGGGGTCAGATGCTCCCCCGCTTCTTCAAGCCCGAGGTCGCCGTGGCCAACCATGCCGAATCGGGCGAGTCGCTGGGCAGTTCCACCGGTGCGCATCGGCTGGAAAAGGTTCTCAGCCTCATGAAGAAGGGCGACTACTTGTTGATCCAATATGGGCACAACGATATGAAGTCCAAAGACCCCGACGCAGTGCAGAAATACAAGGCCGCGCTCAAGCGATGGGTCGAACAGACCAAGAGCCGCGGCGGCACGCCCGTGCTGATAACGCCCATGAATCGGCACAGTTTTCAAGGCGACAAGATCGCGAATAGCCTGGGCGAATATCCCCGCATGGTCCGCGAGGCGGCTAAAGAAGTAGGCGTCGCGACGATCGACCTCAACGCCATGAGCAAGCCGCTCTACGAAGCTCTCGGGCCGAAAGAATCGATCCGGCTCTTCAAACACGATGCCGATCTAGCCAAGTTCGACGGCACCCACCACAGTCCCTATGGGGCTTATGAGTTGGCCAAGTGCGTCGTCGCCGGCATCCGCCAGAACGTGCTCGACCTTGCCGGACATCTTACCGACGACGTTCCCCCCTTCAACCCATCCCGACCCGATCCATCCGAGAAGTTTCAAGTTCCCCCCAGCCCGAATTTTACGAATCAAAGGCCGTTGGGAGATTGATCTTGTCCGCTTCGTGGTTGCGTCGGCGAGTTCAACCGTTGGTTGAACCGTACCTTCTGGTCCAACTATTATGCGTCAAAACGTATTATTGTGCCGCTTCAAAACCGCATCCTCTCTTGCTCTGCGGGCATTGACGTTGGCCAGTTTTCGCCTCCTCTTTCTGCCGTGTCTTACGGCGAATCTGATTGCGGCCGCCGGGTTTGCAGCGGACGATAATCGAGACGGCGAACGGCGGGCGTTTCAAACCAACGCTTCCTGGTCGCCTCGTCTCAATCTCGATTCGGACGTGGCAATCGTCTACGGCATCGATAAGCGTTTGCCCGCCCGCATCGAATCGTGGCGAAGTCGCGGCTATGGGGTCCATGTGATGACCGGCGTGTCGTGGGGCGATTACGGCGATTATCTCGAAGGCCGCTTCGACGGCACCGTCCACGACGACGAAGGCCAGACCACGCGCGACGGCAACCGCATCATGCACGGCATCGGGCGCGGAATCTATTACATCTGTCCGACGGAAAGCTACGCGCAATACTTGTGTGCGGGCGTGCGGAATGCCCTCGATGCGGGCGTACAGGCCATTCATCTGGAAGAGCCGGAATTCTGGGCGCGCGGCGGCTATTCCGGCAGCTTCAAGCGGGCTTGGAAGGACTATTATCGCGAGGAGTGGATGCCGCCGCATACCTCCGTCGATGCGCAATACCGCGCGTCAAAATTGAAGTACGTGCTGTTTCAACGTGCGCTATCGCAGGTCTTTCGCTACGTCCACGATTACAACGCAAAGCACGGGACGGCCGTTCGCTGCTACGTGCCGTCGCATTCGCTCTTGAACTACGCCCAATGGGATATCGTCAGCCCCGAGTCGTCGTTGCTCGGAGTCGGCTGCGACGGATTCATTGCCCAAGTCTGGACCGGCACCGCACGCACGCCCAACGTTTATGAAGGCCGCAGCAAGGAGCGGACGTTTGAAACGGCGTTTCTCGAATATGGTGCGATGCAGAACCTCGTTCGGGCGTCCGGCAAGCGGGTTTGGTACTTGAACGATCCGATAGAAGACAATCCAAATCGATCGTGGATCGACTACCGCCGCAATTGGGAAAATACGCTCGTGGCCTCGCTCTTGCAGCCCGAGGTTTGGCGTTATGAGGTTGCGCCCTGGCCGGAGCGCATACTTCACGGCAAGTATCCGCCCGACGACGCGGCCTTGAAGTTGCCCCAAGAATCGCGTCCGCGGATTGCCATTCCGCGCGCTTATGAATCCGAATTGCAAACCGTGTTCCACGCGCTGGGAGAGATGAAGCAGCCCTCCGACTCGATCCGCTGGCAGACGTCGGGCATGCCCGGCGTAGGCGTTCTGGTTTCCGATACGATCATGTTTCAACGCGGCGATCCCAGCCCTTCCGAACGCTGGCTCAGTTCGTTCTACGGTCTGGCAATGCCGCTACTGAAGCGCGGGGTGCCGGTGGAGCCGGTGCAGCTCGAATTCGCGGGGATTCCCAACTACCTTGCGCCGTACCGCGTTTTGCTCTTGACGTATGAAGGCCAAAAGCCGCCGCGCGCC
The DNA here is from genome assembly GCA_025353625.1 of Planctomycetota bacterium. Lineage (GTDB taxonomy): Bacteria > Planctomycetota > Planctomycetia > Pirellulales > Thermoguttaceae > JANXQG01. The sequence goes on from JANXOJ010000536.1 coordinate 16,600, forward strand.
GACTTGCACGCGAGCCTCGTGCAATGGGTCGAGGCGGGCGGCGCGCTGGTCGTGTTCGACGACGATCGCGATCCGTATCTCGCCGTGCGCGAATGGTGGAACTCCGACGGCAATGCTTTCCGCACACCGAGGCAGCACCTCTTCAAGATGCTCGGTCTGCCCGAGGACGCCGTGGGACAATTCGCGGTGGGCAAGGGCGTTGTCGTTCGTGCCTCGCTATCGCCCGCCGCATTGGCGTATGAAAAATTGGGAGGGCAGCGCGTCCGCGATCTCGTGCGGCAAGCGGCCGAAAAGATCGGCCAGAAATGGCGGGAGAGCAACGCCCTCGTGTTGCATCGCGGGCCGTTCGTGGTTGCCGCAGGACTTTCCGAATCGACGCCGGAGGCCAAAGTCGAGCGACTGGAGGGGCATTTCATCGACCTGTTCGACGCGGAACTCAAGACGCTGCGAACTTTCGATCTTACGCCCGACGCGCGCGCCTTGCTGGTGGACGTCGATGCCCTTGCAGGAAAGCAAGCGGCGATCCTGGCCGCATCGTGCCGCGTTCGTGCTTGGCAATGCACGAAAGATCGCGCGAGCTTTGCAACGGATGGCATCGTGGGCAGCGAAGCCAACGTGGTGCTGTCGATCAATGCGCCGCCGCGTTCGGTGACGGTCGATGAAAAAACCTTGCCGCCCGAAAGCTCCGTTTACGCCGATGGAATTTTGCGGTTGAAATATCCCAACGCGAGCGACCCGAGCAAGATCGAGGTTCTTCGGTGAGATGATCGAAACAACGCAATTCCGTAGGGCACCTTTTACTTCTTCTCCAATTCCGCTTCGATCGCCTTGATCACATCCGGGCTATCCGGCTTCGTCTGCGGCGCAAATCGGGCGACGACTTGGCCGTTTCGGCCCAGGACGAACTTCTCGAAGTTCCAAGTGACATCGCCCGATCCTTTGGGCTTTAGATTGAGCGCCTTGAGATACTTGTAGAGATCGCACGTGCCGGCTCCGTTTACCTCGACCTTGGCCATCATCGGAAACGTGACGTTGTACTTACCGGTGCAGAACTTGCGAATTTCATCGGCCGTACCAGGCTCTTGCTCGTGGAACTGATTGCACGGAAAACCGAGAATCACAAGCCCCTTGTCCTTGTACTTTTCGTAGTTGGACTCCAGGGCCTTGTACTGCGGCGTTAGCCCGCACTTGCTGGCGACATTCACAATCAGCACGACCTTGCCGCGATATTGTGCGAGATCGACTTCCTTACCGTCGAGCGAGGTTACCTTGAAGGCCAAGGCGGGCGAAGTTTTCTCCTCGGCCGAAACGGTAGGAATGGCGGCAAACGTCGAGGCGCACAGAATCGCGAAAACAAGTTTCCACATCGTACAGGACTCCTAACAAATTTGGGAATGAAAAACCTGGGGCTCGGCAGAACGAATTTGCCGTACCGAAAATTGTACACAAAAGGCTCGGCCGGGGCACGTTATTACTTGCTAACTGAGCACCATTTTAAGGAACTCGGCCTTTTGCCGCAGATACTCGACCGGATCGGTAATTCCGGCGGCGATGATTTTGCGCTTTGCCTTAACGTAGGCTTTGGTCAGGTCGGCGTCGGCCCGAAGGCAGGTTCGCAAAAATCGCATGGAGTCGGCCTCTTCCGTATTCGCAGCCAATACATAGACGTGCAACGGCTGGGTCTCGCCATTTTCGCTCCAAGCACCCGTACGCAGCGGCAGTTCCGGCAGGAACGAAGCCCCCGGCTTCCGCTGAAAGCCGAGTCGGTCGAGCAGCAGATGAACGCTCTCCAATTCAACTTCCGCGGCGGCAACCAGCAAATCGACGATCCCTCGGCCTCCGCAGGCCGGCACAGCCGTGCTGCCGACATGCTCCGGACGAAGGGAGGGCATGTGTCTGGCAATCAAACCGGCCACCTGCCTTGCGATACCCTCCGCACGAGGGGGTGCCTTGCCGCAGGCGACCGGCGGTTCGGCATACGGCTCAATCACGGATTGGACTTCTTCAAACACGCCGCCGGCTCCCTAGTGTGGCATCTTTCAGCTCAGGGCTGCAATACACAATTATGTCAATTGCTATTATGATAGCAGGCGTTATGGGTGATGCCAATATAGCGGGGAAGTTGGGGGATTTGTTGCTATTATCCCGACGCGTATGTATCTCCACGGATTTTTGTAATCGACGCTGGTCGAGGCCGTATAAGATTTCAATCAAGGAGAACGAATGATGAAACGTAACCGTACTTGGTTGGTGTTGATGCCAATCGCAATCGCCCTGGCCCCGGCTCGTGCCGAAGAAATTCAGCCCGCTGGGAAGCAACTCGCCCAGCAACTCGATGCAATGGATGTCGAGCATCTTTGGCTTCCCGGCAAAGTAGTGGCTTGGAAAACGGGCGAACCGCTAAAAGAAGGGCTTCCCGTTAAGGGCCATACCCATTGCAGCGCGTTTGTGGCGGAAGCCTGTCGGCGGATGGGCATTTATATTCTGCGGCCGCCCGAACATGCGACCAGTCTTCTGGCCAATGCCCAATACGACTGGCTATCTAAGGCCGGAAAGTCGGAAGGCTGGCATCATGTGCAGGGAGGCGAACGGGCGCAGCACTATGCGAACCTCGGCTATATCGTGGTCGCGGTCTACAAGGAAGGCGACCCAAAGAAGCCGGGCCATGTGGCAATTGTGCGGCCCAGCACGAAAAGTGCCGAGAAGATTCAGCTTGAAGGACCGCAGATCATTCAAGCCGGCGCACAAAATGCCCAAAGCACGAGCCTAAAAACAGGTTTTAGCCACCACCCGAATGCGTGGGGCAAGCAGCAGGTGCGTTATTTCGGCCATAAGGTCGAACTGGGTTCAAAGGAATAATCCAATTTTTTCCAGACCTCTGGACTTTTGCGTCGAAACTGGTATATTGAGGGTTGCGCTCGGCAAAGCCGATAGAGTCTACTACCAATATCCAATTCAAGTAAACCTATAACGGAGACATTTGTGGTTAAGATTGTGCTGCGGGAAAGAGAGTCGGCCCAGGAAGCGGTACGACGTTTGCGGAAAATTCTCGATCGTTCCGGCCTAAAGCGGGAGCTGCGCCGCCGGGAACGCTATGAAAAGCCATCGGCCGTCAAGCGGCAAGCAAAGAATCGTGCCATCCGCCGGACTGCGGCTCAGTTACGCCCTGTCGTCGCTACGGGTCGCCCAAGCTAATTTCGCCGTAAAAGCGGGCTGCCGAGCATCGGTTCGGCAGCTTTTTCGGTGGTCTGGCGGCAGGATGGATACGCCTGTAGCCCCTCATCTCGGGCACCCAACGTACCCATTTCGCTCCCGCGAGATGGTATTATGTTTTTTCGCTCCCTAGTCAAATCGACGTATGCCGGCACCATGAACGGCTATTTTGCGGCTTGACTGGCACTTCTTCCCTCGATTTCTGATGCCGCCTCTTCTGCGGCCACAGTGAATTACCAAGTCGCCGCATATTACCCAACTGCCCATCTCTTGGGTTTTCAGTCGTTG
>JANXOJ010000589.1 GCA_025353625.1 Planctomycetota bacterium
AGCGCTGCCCTGATAAGGCAGAGGTCCCAGATTCGAGTTCTGGTGCGCCCACTTGGTGTAACTCTTGCTGAAATCAGAGTTTAGATTTCCGGTTCATCCGTCTCAATCGCGCGCAGGCGCAAACCATTACGCCATAAGTGACTGCACCGCAGGATTTTGAGGCATGAGTCCGGTGTCCAATGGTATTCAAAAAACGGCCCCCGGTGATAGAAACCATCGGAGGCCTGGACGCGCTATTGGTGCCCCGGAGCCCGGATATCGTTCGTCAAGTTGCGTCCCCGCAAAGCTTGACTCCGTTTCTCCAGGCAGTCCCAGCGTATCCTCGCTGACGTACCATACGTAAGTGCCATTGGAAACAGGACTTATGCCATGGAAATCCCCGGCGCATTCTTGAGACGGATGAAATAATATCCCGTCCAAGAGCAACTTGTGGCGCGATGCGGCTTAAATCGAAAGACCGTAAGCCGGATTCGTTACGGCACAAGCGACCGTCCAAAACTGTAAAACGGCCAAGGCGTGGCCAGAAGTACAATCAGCAGTGCATTCGTGTAGCAAACGACGGCCCAATGGAACTTGCGGGCGTCGCCAGCTACGCGCTTCGATACCGAATAGCCGAGTTGGGCCAGAACGACTGCCGTAAACATCAACATCGGATGCAGCATGCCGTAAAAATGCAAGCCGGGCATTTTTTCGGCAGCGGCGTCAAAGAGCGGTTTCACCGTGGGGCTTAAGCAGTACAGGGCGATTCCAAAGAGGAATTGCGTCGCCAGGAGACTCGAAAAGACCAATCCGGCAAGTTTGTCGGATTTTGTCCAGACGGTCGCCGAAAGCCGCCCCCGCCAAACGCGGACAACCGCCCAGAGCCCGGTTAGAATGATGAGCCACCAAAGGGTCGTATGGAGATGCAGGAAGCCTTTGAACATGCGGTCCTCGGGGAGAAGCGTTAATTCGGGTTGAAACCGCATCGTATCCGACGAAGTGGCGAAAGTCGAGGGGCATCGTTATAGTAGGATGCGTGCATTGTGTTTGATTGGCCAATTATCGGAACTTAACGTGGAGCGGTTAAACGAAGGAAAAACCAACGGCCCATTCTTAACCGTGCGGGGTTTAATCTGCATGAAAAAGGTGTGCGCATGCGTGGGATAGAGTGGGGTAGAAATGAATCGTAATACCATTCGAGCGGCGGCGGCCGTCGCGGGAATCGTTGCCTTAATCCACTGTTGCACAGCAGCATTGGCCGACGAGGCAGTCAAAGCGTTGGCTTCGGAAGTAAAGACCAGAGTCAATCTGTTCGCCTCGGGCAACCTGGAAGCGTTCGTCGAAGAGCAGCACATCTTCTTTAAGAAGAAGCATCCCAACGTCCATACTTGGTCGCTTCGAGAGGGCGTGCTGGCCTGTGACGGCTCGCTCGGCAACTGTGGATTTTTGCGATATACAAAGAAGCTCGACGATTTCCACTTGGAACTTGAGTATCGCACCGCCGCCGGTTGCAATAGCGGTGTCTGTATTCGCTCGCCGGTGCCCTATACGACAACGAACCCGAACACGCTCCCCTCGAACGTTGGCTTTGAAGTTCAGATTCTCGACGATGCGGGCAAGCCGGTCGATGCGCATTGCAGCGGGGCCTTCTATGGCGTGCGTGCGCCGAAGGTGAACGCGGCCAAGCCGGCGGGCCAGTGGAACAAGCAGGAGATCACCTGCCAGGGGACGCATCTTCGCGTGGTGCTCAATGGCCAAGTCGTACAAGATATCGACCAATCGAAAGACAAACGGCTGGCAAACCGGCCTCTGCAAGGGTATCTTAGTTTTCAAAATCACGGTGGCAACGCTGAATTCCGCGCAGTGTGGCTTACCGTTCTCGACAAGTAATGTTTTGCGGTAGTATAACGCGTAGGATGATATCGAGCGTTCGGAGGTTCCAACATCCGACGCGAAGACCGACCATTTCTCCACAATTAACAACGGGAAGCATGCAATGTTGAAGCGATTTATATGGGTAGGTTTGTTGAGTTCATCTCTCCTCGGCGGAATGGCCGCTGCGAAAGATGAAGCCCCTCAGCCGGCTGCCGCACCGGCTCCCGCGGAAACCAAGGCCGAGCGCGACGCCCGCATGAAGTGGTGGCGGGAGGCGAAGTTCGGCATGTTCATTCACTGGGGCGTCTACTCCGTGCCGGCGGGAACGTATAACGGTAAGCAAATCAACGGCATTGGCGAATGGATCATGAACCGCGGCAAGATTCCCGTCGACGTTTATGCCAAGTACACCGAGCAGTTCAACCCGGTAAAATTCAATGCCGACGAATGGGTGGCAACGGCCAAGGCGGCGGGCATGAAGTATATCGTGATTACGTCGAAGCACCACGACGGCTTTGCGATGTTCCATTCGAAGGCGAGCAAGTACAACATCTACGACGCCACACCATTCAAACGCGACCCTTTGGCCGAACTGGCCGAGGCGTGCCGCAAGCAAGATATACGGCTGGGCTTTTACTATTCGCAGGCCCAGGATTGGCATCATCCGGGCGGTGCGGCCTCTGGAGGGCACTGGGACAAAGCCCAGGACGGCGATGCCGACGCCTACCTCAAAAACATTGCGGTTCCGCAGATTCGCGAGATTCTCAGTAACTACGGCAAGGTGGCCGTGCTATGGTTCGACACGTCGATGGGGGCGTATATGTCCAAAGAGCGGGCAGAAATGATCCTGCCGGAACTCAAGCGGCAGCCGGGGATCATCTGGAACAATCGGCTCGGCGGCGGCTATCGCGGCGACACCGAGACGCCCGAGCAGCACATCCCCACGGCCGGCTACAAAGATCGCGACTGGGAAACGTGCATGACGATGAACGGCACTTGGGGCTACAAGAGCTACGACGACAAGTGGAAACCGACGGAAGCTCTGTTGCAAAACCTGATCGACATTGCCAGCAAGGGGGGCAACTATCTGCTGAATGTTGGTCCGACGTCGGAAGGTCTGATTCCGGCACCGAGCGTCGAGCGGTTGAAGGAAGTCGGCACGTGGATGAAGGTCAACGGCGAGTCGATTTATGAAACGACCGGTACGCCCTTTTCGCAGCCGCTGCCTTGGGGTCGCGCGACCAAGAAGGTAAACGGCGACGAGGCGACCCTTTACTTACACGTTTTCAGCTGGCCCAAGGACGGCAAGTTGGCCGTGCCCGGCATCAAAAACGCGGCGGAATCAGCCTATCTGTTGGCCGATTCCGCGAAGAAGCCGCTCAAGGTCGAGAAAGGCTCGCCGCACGGCTGGACAATTGAGTTGCCCGGCGCGGCACCCGATGCAATCAGTTCAACGATTGTCGTCAAGGTAAAAGGCCCCCTCGATATCGACCAACCGCCGGTGCAGTACGAGTCGGAAAAGAAGCCGGCAAAGAAGCCGGCAAAGAAACCGGCGACGAAGGGAAAAGGGGTCGATAGTCTTAAATGATCTCTTAGGATGCACTAGCAACTGCGCGAAGTTATCCTCAACTGAGCCCGCCCAACAGGTCTTTTGGGGTTACCAAAGATACACCACCACGCCATGGCATGTACGGATATGCAGATCTGCACTCAATTCTTTCCGCCACTTGAAGGCATCCCGCCCGCAATAGTGGCCATACGCAAGATTGCGTCTTTACAGCGAGTGCGGCTTATGGAGAAAACCAAACAACGGCGATGGAGCGGCTTACGCGCTACTGCGGTTTGCCCGCGATTTGGATTCATGCTACGCGACCCCGGTTGCCCATAGATGAGGTTGCTCGGCAATATCGCATTATCATTGTCAGCAAACGGAGGTGCCCGATATGGCAATTGAATTTTCCTGCAAGTGCGGCAAGAGACTGCGAGTAAAGGACGAACTTGTGGGTCGGAAGTTTAAGTGCCCTGCCTGTGGCGACGTTGCGTTGGCCGAACCGCCCGCTCCGGCAGAATCCAATTGGATCATGGCGGAGCTTGATGCGGATCTGAAACGGCAAGCGTCCCCCGATCCGCATGTCAGCTTGAAGTTCGCGGCGGAGAATTCATCGCCGAGCCCATCCCTGACTAAATCGAATGGTCCGTCGCCTGGGTTGAAACTCTTCTGGTTGTTGAGTTCGCCATTCAGCTTCACCGCCATGGGGGCTCTTTTGGCCAGCGAAATCAAACCAGGAACGCGGGCGGAAAAGGTATCTCGTAGCACCTTGCAAGTGGTTGCACCGATGTTTGGAATCCTGTTGCTGGTGCTTTCGCCAGTTGGTTTTTTTGCCGCGTATAAGGTCTACCTTCTTTCCAGCGATAGCGCGAGCTGGCCGACCACGGATGGCACGATCACCAAGTCAACCATAGACGTGCTACAGCTTGGCTTGAGATCCAACCACCGGGCCGCTATCGAATACATCTTCTCGGTTGGAGGCACGAGATACAGTGGATCTCGAATACGATTTGCCGATTCAACGCC
>JANXOJ010000439.1 GCA_025353625.1 Planctomycetota bacterium
GGCGAGGCAGTCGAGATAAACCGTCGGGCCAACGTCGCCGTGGCCGTTGACGAAATCGTGGCGTCCATTGCGGGCGTAGCATCGCTGGACCAACACGTACTGTCCGCCGCCACAAAAGGAATACCGCCGCCCGCCTTTAACTTCCGACACGCCATCGAGCATGGCGCAGTCTTGCACGGTAATGCGGGAGGCGTTCTTTCCAACGCTCACGCAGGCAAATGCGAAATGCAACGCGGTCACCTCGCGGACCCAGGAATCGACGAGGCCGTCCATCGCGATGGCGTTCCAGGCGTGGTTCTCATCGCTGGTTTCCATGCCGCGTTGATAGACCGAGACGAGCCGCAGCCGCTCGACTGCCGCCGCGCGGCCGCGTGGGTCGGCGGTGATTTTCCGCAGTTCGCCGCCGCCATAGATTTGCTCCAAGGCGCATACTACCGGCGTATCCAAAGTCACCGTGTCGCCGATCGCGGCGACGATGCTCGATTGCCAGCGGAGGGTGTAGCCGTCGGGCTTCCACTGCTGGCCGCCCTTGGGCAATTTGGCAATTTGATCCATTTTCAGATCGTGAATCCACGACTGCGTGGCCTTGCGTTCGACCATCACTCGATCGCCGGCGCGAAAAGAGGCTGCACCGGCAACCTTCATCTTCAGCACCCCTAGGGGCACCGCTTTATCGAGTACGGCGTGCGCGGTTGCGTCGACCGCGATCCGGCCGCCGCCCGACATTTGGATGAGCGTCGGCTTATCGTTTGCGCTGCGGGGGAGCATGGTTGCGGTAATCACCGAGCCATCGGCACCTTGCCCTTCACCGCGAAGCGTGACGCCGGCAGGAATGTGGAGCGTCGTGCCGCAGCGATAAGCCCCTCGCTTCAGCAGCACCGCACCGCGAACGCCATCGCTTTGGCGTTGCGGTGCCTTGGCCGCTTGGTCGATGGCGGCTTGAATCCGCTCGCTATCATCGTTCGAGCCAATACCCGGTTTGAGTGTGACCGCCACCGGTGCATCGGGCAGAGGGACGCCGCCGCTGCGATAACCGGCCAGCGAGAAATCGGGAACGATATTGCCGAAGGCATCGCCATTGTAGGCTAAATGACCGGTGGAGTCCTGAGCAACCGCCGGACGTGAGTCGCGAGCATCCGACGGGATGGCAAGGGACGTAAGTAGGACGAAGAGGCCGACACGCACCGTGACGGTAGGATTGTATAAAATCATTTGATGAGCCTTGGTTGAGTTGCCGATGTCGCTTCGCCGATCTCCACAATCGTATCGAACGAGCGTCCAAATAGCAATCTACCGCAGTCGGAGCCTCATCTGAGCTATTGCTTCGTCCAACATAAACTGCGACCGTGCTCAGGCCGCGCGGTTTGTATTTCCGCGCCGGCCCGACAGCGAGAAGAGCCCGAAGAGCTCGTCGTGCGTCAGGCCGAGCTTGCCGGGGCCTTCCGCCGCCGAGCAGTTTGAAAAGATCGTATTAAACAACTCGCGTTTCTCTTCCAGCACGAGGTTAATCCGCTCTTCGATGGTATCGAGTGCTAGGAACCGCGTGACCGTGATCGGCCCGCTGGCGCCGATGCGATGTGCTCGGTTGATCGCCTGATCCTCGACGGCCGGATTCCACCAGCGGTCGAAGAGAAAAACGTAGTTGGCGAATTGAAGGTTCAGTCCGACGGAGCCTGCCCCGTAGCTCATCAGGATGACGTGCGACGACTCGTCCTCGCGGAACTGGCGGATGACGCCGTCGCGCTTGGACGAGGGAATCTTGCCGTGATATTCCAGCGGGCCAAAACGCCGCAGGGCCTTGGAGATTCGCTTGATGGTCGAGACCCACTGGCTGAAGACGATGGCCTTCCGTCCGCTGCCGGCGACTTCTTCCATGTCGGCTTCGAGCCGTTCGAGTTTTGAACTTGTTCCCGTGGCGGTGTCGAAGTTGCATATTTGCTTGAGTCGCAACACGAGCTCGAAGACGTGTTGGATCGTCGCCCCCTCGCCCATTTCCGTCAAGCGGACGATGCCTTCGTCCTCGGCGAGGCGATAGGTTTCGCGCTGCTCGGGCGAAAGCTCTAATTCGGCGTCGCGAAACATTTTTGGCGGCAACTCGGTAAGCACCTGCTCTTTGGTCCGCCGCAGGACGTAGTCGCTGACCGTCCGGCCCATCTTGCGGGGCTTCATCTCGGGCGAAAGAAAGCCTGGCGCAAGGAACTCAAAGATGCCAACGAGATCCTCGGCGCTGTTCTCGACGGGCGTGCCGGTCAAGGCCCAACTCCGTCGCCGCGTGAGCGAGCGCACGACATCGCTCGTCGTGCTGGACCGATTCTTAATCCGCTGCGATTCATCGAGCACGACGAGGTCGAACGGTATTGCCCGACCGAGCTCGCCGCCGCGTTCCAAAATCTCGCGGTCGCGGACGACGACTTCATAGTTGGCAATGCGGACGGGGATATCGGCCAGCCGCCACTGCCACGCCCGACGCGACTGATCGCCCTCGATGATTTGCACCGGTACTTCCGGTGCCCAAAGTTGGAACTCGCGTTGCCAGTTGGTCACGAGCGGCTTGGGGCAAATCAGCAAAACGCTGCGCAACTCGCCGCGACGCAGCAAGAGGCGGATCGCGGTAATCGCCTGCATCGTTTTGCCCAAGCCCATCTCGTCGGCCAGGATCGCCGCATGACGCGGATATAAAAATGCCACGCCCTCATACTGAAAAGGGAAGGGTTGGAAGGGCATCGCCAACTCGCGATCCGAGAGGAGCGATTCCAACGGTGGCTGCAAGAGATAGTTCAAGCGGTCTTCGAGCTTGATAACGTCCTCCGGTGGACGGATTCGCGTGATGCCGATCGACTGTTTGCGGAGTGTATCGTCGGGGGTCTCGTTTACATTAACCGCAGCGACCGGTTCTGGGCGAGCCGCTTCCGCGAACTCAGGAAAGTCGAAACTTCTCACGCGCACCGCCGCCTTGCGGATGGGAATCTGGATCGCTCGCGGCGCGGACATGCTTATTGGGATCGTGGAGATTTCGGTCGCATCGGGCCGCTTCAACGCGCGATTCCAATCGGTGGCGAAGAGTTCAGCCGCAATACCGACATCGGTCGATGTGACTGCCGGCGCGGAAGGCGCGTGCCATTGCATGATCTCGGTGACTATCGGCCGTTCGTTCATCGGACTGCCTGCTGGGCCTCCTCGATGGCCTCGCGAATCCGCGTAAAGGGTTCCCACAAGTCGAGCAACCTGCCCGCCTCGCCCAATCGATCGGAGAGGCTCCGTTGGTCGTCGCTTGTTTTTTGCGGCAGGGCCAATCGATTGCGGCCCAATTCAAACGAGATCAGCCGTGGATGATGGGGATGTGCCCCGTCGAGGCGGAATGTATGGCGCGCGGCTCCCGAATCGACTGCCGCATCGCTCGCCGACTGCGATACGTCTTGAGGCGGCAACACCAGAGCCACCGGCATATCGACATGCTCGCGCAAAGCCAGGGCCGGTTCGCGATCGGTACAGATGGCCAAAGGCCGAGTTTTGGAGTGGCCTAGCAATGTGGAGCCGATCTGCTCGCCGTAAAGAAACGCTTCCAGCGTCGGCCCATAGAGGATTTGTTGTGCCCGGTTCGGTTTGATGGGGGCCGTGCAATGAAACTCGAGCGGACGCCCGGCCAAGTTTAGTAGTAAATACCCCCCGAAAAGCCCATGCTGCGGATGGTCGAGTACCGTGAGGAATCCAACGGCAGTCTTTGCGGCGGTTTTTTCCGAATCCATTCGAGCCCCCAGTTTTCGCGTTTTAACCAAACATCCAAACCAACTCAACACCCCCCACGCGTGTGGATCCGTCATCGTACGCGGCTTTGTGCAGATTACCGGCACCTTCCAATTTCTCATCGCTACTACCGTCCGGCCTAAGAAAATCGACCGGTTGGTGGTGTCGGTAATAGGGATTCTCAGCGGATGGAGGATCGGGTCGATCGAGGTGCCAACTTGAACCTGGGGCAAACAAACGCCAAACGAAATCAACTGGCGGATTTTTTTGACTCAAAAAGTTCGTTTCCGTTCAAAAATCGCACAGACCGTTTTGCCGTAAAGCTTTGCGCCATCGGAGAATTCTTCCATTCCAAAAGGCATTTTGTGGAAATGCGAAAGAAGCGTTGAGTTTCCATTAAAAGAAAAAATAGAATTCTTAGGAATTCCGTGCCAAGTCCTCGACTTTTTTTTAGCTTTGTGTTTATACTGAAAGGGAAAGGAAATCGTTGCAATGAGCCAAGACTCGTCCAGATCTCGCCCCCCGTTATATAGTCAGATTGATGTGGCCCAGCAGGCGTACCACCCTCCGGTGCCAGGCGTCCGCTCGGGGGAATCGGAGTTGACAGCTTTGATGCGGATGCTCATTGCCGGACAGGAACGTCAAAATGATCTGCTGGAAGAGTTAGTGGGGCATGTCGGCCTGAACCAACGGCAGCGTGCCACCGAATTGGGGCAATGGAAAAAGGCCAACCCGCGTCTGGCGCGGAACTGCCGTGCAGCCGCCGAGGCCCTCAGCAAGGTTCAGACCGAGTTCCTCACGAGTCTTACCGGAGAGATCAGCGAGAACTACGAAAACCTAGTCGAAGGCGAGTTCATGCTCAACGAATTCGTCGATCGCTTCGGCCCTCGGATGGCCCATCTCAACGGCATTTTGCAGGTGCTCTCTCAGCTCAGCGCCACGCCGAACCCGGCGGCCGTGCCGAATGTGCCGTAAGATGAGCGGATAAAGGATCGACAGGACGACAACAACATCCGGGGCATTTTTCACTCTTCCCGGTATGTCCGTTTAACTCAGTGCCGCAGCACTTTCCCCGCATAACGACACAAGCTCGTCTGCCGGTTGACCGCCTCCGCAGCCTCGCTAGCATTGGGGCATGAACGCATTCAACGAGCTACGCCAGCAATCCCGCGACCGACTTCGCAAATGATCGATACAACGCCACGCTGGCCAGGATATTGGAGGCCGGGTTCTGAACCGCCATGTCGAGGCGAATGTTCCGGACGGAACTGATTAAGCCGCTGAGAAGGCACCCAAAGCGGTTTGTCGCGGTTAGGGGAAGATGGAGAGCATTCGGAAGTGGACATCAGCGACAATAAGTGACGGCATGCGTACACCACCTAAAAGTAGTGAAATCGATTGCACAACGTGCTAAAAGCTGACACAAGCGGACCGTTTCCGAAAAATGTCCGAGCATTCGTGCCCAGTCGAATGCCACAAGAATCCGATAAAAAGGCGTATAGCGACTTTTCCGTTGACAAAAGCGAACCGCTAATGGAAGAAGGGGACTTTCTTACATTAACCACCAATTCCGGTCATTGAAAGTCGCTGCGGGCGGAGTACAATATTGTTATTGGTGCTCTTGGTAGGCAGAGCATGTAGATTGTCCGCAGTATGCGGCTTTGGCATGGAGGCCATCATGATTCAAGGACCGATCGCCACTTGAGTACCGTTTGCCATAACTTTGGCAAGCGGTTTTTTATTGACGCTACGCCCATGCGGAAGAAGCCATGAACGACCTACTAGATCAAGACTATTCGCTGAAGCTTGCTAAAAAACACGTTGAAGAATACAGCAAGCAAGACAGCATCAAAGCTCTGCACAACGAAGCTATGGAGTGCAGGGATTGCGAGGATTGGCTCGAAATTGGCCTAGAAGCATTCAGGTGGTTGAAGCAGGCCGACCAAACAATTCGCCAAGCCGCCGTCGAAGGCTTTGCGGTTTCATCGAGTGCCCCGAACTCCATTGCAACCCTATATCGAGCATGGCTCCGGCCGTGCGATCGTGCGGAAGGTCTCGCAAAAGAACAAATAGGACGGGGCTTTCGCCTTAAAAACCTTACTGAGTTTCGCGAGGCGTGTGAGTTCGTAAGGCAGCAAGTTCGTATAATTGATTTGGAGGATGCGCTAGACGAGGCCCAGCAGGGTGAAGTCTTCGACGAAGTTTTTTGGCAACGAGCGGCCCTAAAGCGTTCCGATCAAAGCGACAGTTCTCGTTAAATCAAATCGTGGAACTGCGCATTCAGGAATACTCTGCCGACCTTCTTTCGCAGATTCAATCTTTTGAGTGCGGCACCGATGACTGGTGCCGTCATGCAGAAAGATGGATAAAGAGCGCGCCGCCATTTCGTGGTGCCATTGAATCCATCGAGACGCACGGCAATAAGGTATGGCTTTACTTCGTCGATGTAGATGTATTTGACGAAAAATACTTGGTTGGATTCTCGTCTCTCGGAAAGGTTAAGTGGAAGATACCTCCTCCAGATGGTCTCGAGCGCGAAGCCGCTTTTATTCCCATGCTTGCGGTTTCATTGCGTTTCCAAGGCAAGCCAGAAGGCGAGAACACGAAGCATTACAGTGACGAAATTATGGAGCATGTAATTCGCGTGGCACGTGAACAAGGGCATCGTGAGTTGTGCCTCTATGTTCACGAAGACAACGCCAGGGCGCGTCGTAAATACGAAAAGCACGGCTTTAGCGTCTTGGGGTCGAAAAATAGTAAGGGCAATCTCGCAATGCTCAAGGTGCTCGATAATCAACTTTCTGAAGGCGGCCAGCCCTCTGCATTGGAGAGCGGCCCGCGCCTTGGAGACGCAGCGGCCCTATAAACTGCGATAGGGGTGTCGCACTCGCAATGGCCGCCGGCATCACAAATTATCCGATGTCGCTCCGAAGTCTTTTGCGGGCAGCAGCTTAGAAAGTTTGTGTGATTCTACGGGGACGGTGCCAGTGCCACCACCTGCCCGTCGTAGGCCAATTCAATTCCCTCGGGCAACGATGCGTTCGTCGTCTCGTGTTCCAAATCGTGGCAAAGGTGCGTGAGCAAGGTGCGTCGCGGCTTCAATCGAAGTGCGGTTGCCACCGCTTCTTCAACCGAGAAATGCGTCGGATGGGGCCGATGACGCAAGCAATCCAGAACCAATATATCTAGCTCCTGAAGCAGTGCCTCGCTCGACTCCGCGAACCCGTTGGTATCCGTACAATAGGCCACATTGCCAAAGCGGAAGCCCAACACCGAATAACGCCCGTGCCGCAACGGGATGGGCGTGACGCGAACTCCAAGCAACTCGAACGGCCGCGTATCGATGCGCTTCAAAACCAGTTTCGGTATCCCGCCCGCCGTATAATGCCGTGTGGCCGGATCGAAGGCGTAATCGAACGACTTCAAAATCCGCTTCTCGACCGACTCATCGCAATAAACGGGCAGATCGTGGCCGAGATAATCGGCAAATATCCGCAAGTCGTCCAGCCCATAGAGGTGATCGGCATGTTCGTGCGTGTAGAGTACTGCGTGGATCATGCCGATCTGCTCGCGGAGCAATTGGCTTCGCAGGTCCGGCGTCGTATCGATCAGCAGATTCCCCTCCGGCAATCCCAAAACAACGCTGCACCGCTGGCGCTTATTCTTAGGATTCGTATCCCGACACGTGGCGCAACCGCAGCCAATTACCGGGATGCCGTGCGATGTGCCCGTGCCGAGGAAAATCAAGTCGTTGGGGAATTGGCGATTGATGGCAGGTGGAGGCATGAAAGTCCGATTTGGTGGAGCGAGCCAAGAACCGTAGCACGATAGAGCAAAAACGGCCATCGAGCAACAGGGGGGGGCTTATACCACCCTAACTTCCCGGAAAACAAGGGCTCGCGCCTTCGGCCAAAGTTTTTGGGCCTTTCCATCCGTTCTTGACCCCCTGTATAATAATGTGTAAATTGCCGCGTTATTAGAATTTACGGTCAGGGACTATTCCGGCTTCCGTGTGCGGCATGGGACGTGTCGGACACTATCGGATAGCAAAGCCGGGGAAACTATGGAAGAAGTATTATCGCAGATTTGGGATGCCGTTGGGGATGTCTTCGGCGGGGTAGGCCGTGCGGTCGAGCGGTCGCTGACCGGGCTTTTTGGTTCGTCGAACGCTCGATTCCTCCGCAAGCTGCAACCGACCGTCGCGGCCATCGGTGCTTTGGAGCCTAAATATCAGGCGATAACCGATGCTGAGCTTAAAGAGCAAACCGTCAAATTTCGCAAGCGGCTAGCCGGGGGCGAGACGCTCGACGACCTGCTCGTCGAAGCCTTTGCCGTCTGCCGCGAGGCGGGCCGCCGCCATTTGGCGATGCGGCACTTCGACGTACAATTGATGGGCGGCATGGTCCTGCACCGCGGCAATATCGCGGAAATGGTGACCGGCGAAGGCAAGACGCTCGTTGCCACGCTGCCCGCGTATCTCAACGCCCTGGAAGGCAAGGGCGTACACGTCGTCACGGTGAACGACTATCTGGCTCGCCGGGATATGGAATGGATGGGTCCGCTCTACCTTTCCCTCGGCCTTACCGTCGGCGCGATCCAAGGCAACATGGAGGCGGCCGAGCGTCAGAAGGCGTACGCCTGCGATATCACCTACGGCACGAACAACGAGTTCGGCTTCGATTACCTCCGCGATAACATGCGATCGGTGGCTCGCGACGACGACCGCTTCGACAAGCATTTGCAGCAGGTGCAGGGCCCGCTGAATTTTGCCATCATCGACGAGGTCGATAATATCCTCATCGACGAAGCCCGCACGCCGCTGATTATCTCTGGGCCGGCCCACGACGACGTGACGCGCTATCCCAAGGCCGAGCGGATCGCGCGGCAACTCAAGAAGGGGATTCACTTCGAGGTCAACGAGAAGGAACATTCGGCCCACATGACCGACGATGGCGTTCGCGCGGCGGAGCAGTTGGCCGGCGTGGAAAGCTTCTACACGGCGGGCAACATGGAGTGGCCGCACCTGATCGACAACGCGTTGAAGGCCCACCACCTCTACAAGCGCGACGTGAACTACTTGGTCAGCGCCGAGGGCGAAGTGATTATCGTCGATGAATTCACCGGTCGTCCCATGCCGGGCCGCAATTGGAGCGACGGCTTGCACCAAGCGGTCGAGGCGAAGGAAGGCGTCCGAGTCAAGGAAGAGTCGCAGACGCTGGCCACGATCACGCTGCAAAACTTCTTTAAGCTCTACAACAAGCTCTGCGGCATGACCGGCACGGCCATGACCGAGGCGAACGAGTTTTGGAAGATTTACAAGCTCGATGTGATTGCGATGCCGACCAACCGCAATTTGAAGCGGCTCAGCCATCCCGACGTGATCTACCGCTCCGAGCCGGAGAAGTACGAAGCCATCGCCAACGAAATCGAGCGGATGTACAAGTGGGACACCTTGACCACGAACAAGAGCGATATTCTACTCGGCAAGATTCTGACCGAGACCGACGACAGCATCCAATTTCAAGACCACGAAACCCGCGAGAAGAAACCGATCCCGCGCAGCCAGATTCGCGCCATCGAGCGTTCCGGACGGCCGATCCTCGTCGGCACCGTGTCGATCGAGCGGAGCGAAATGATTTCGCGAATGCTCGACCAGAGGGGCGTCAAGCATCAAGTACTCAACGCCAAGCACCATCAGCGCGAGGCAGAAATCATCGCGCAAGCGGGCCGCAAGGGAGCCGTGACCATCGCCACGAACATGGCCGGCCGCGGCACCGATATCATCCTCGGCGGCAATCCCGAAGCGATGGCCTGGGCCATACTCCAGGTGAAGTATCCCACGCGGCTCGACGTGCCGCCCGAGGAATGGGACGCCCTGGTTCACGAGATTGAGCAGCGCGAACAGATGAAGGCCGAAGGCCGCGAAGTGGCCGCGCTGGGCGGCCTGCACGTTCTCGGCAGCGAGCGACACGAAGCGCGACGGATCGACTTGCAGCTTCGCGGTCGTTGCGGTCGCCAGGGCGATACCGGCAGCAGCCGCTTCTATCTCTCGCTCGAAGACGACCTGATGCGAATCTTCGCCGGCGAGTGGGTCAAGAACGTGCTGACCCGCTTGGGCATGCAGGAGGGCGAAGCCATCGAGAGCCGAATGGTCTCGCGGCGCATCGAAGGTGCTCAAAAGAAAGTCGAAGAGCGGAACTTCGAGACGCGCAAAAATCTGCTGGAATACGATGAAGTCATGGACGAGCAGCGGAAGCGCGTCTACGGTTATCGGCAGCGAATTCTCGAAGGGGGCAACTGCAAGCAGCTCATTCTCGACATGATCCGTCAGCAGGTCGATGGCCGCTTGACTCAGTTCCTCGCGAGCGACTATGGTACGGCAACCTTCGCTACCTGGGCCGGCAAGGAACTGGGCGTGGAGTTTGAAGTTCGCGATTTTCGAGGGATGGATTTCCATGACGCTCAACGTTATGCCATCGATCAGGCCGAGCGGAAGGCCGAAGGGCAGATCATGGACGCCCTGGAGGAGAACCTGCCCGAGGATGCCGAAGACAAGGCTGAATGGAACTGGGAGGCACTCGCCAAGTTCGTCAACACGCGCTGGCAGGCCGGTGTGCGGGATCGCGAATTGAAGCAAGTTGGCCGCGACCATCTCGATACGTTTATGCTGGAAAAGGCGACGGCGGCAATTACCAAGGTCGATCTTTCGGAGGGCAAGGATTTTCTTACGGCGGATTTCGGCCTTCGCACGGCAATTGCTTGGGTTAAGAGCAAGTTTGCAATCGATCTCGGTGGAGACGACGTTCGCGATCTGCCGCCCGCCGAATTCAAGAATCTCGTTTACGAAAAAGCGACTGCCGCATACCGCGAGAAGGAAATCGAATATCCGGTAGTAGCCGGGCTTTCGCATTTTACCACGCGCGACGCGTCGGGCCACAAGCGATACGATCGCGAAGGCTTGGTCGAATGGGCACGGCGGCGGTTTGACGTTGCATTCGACCTGGAGGATATGAAGAACCGTCAGCGCGACGAAATTCGCGAGTTGCTCATGGACCGCAGCCGCCAATTCGTGGAGAAGAGCCCCGATCCGGCCGCCGAGGTCGACGCAAAAGTGAAGCAGTTGCTCAACGGCCAAGAGCTTACAGCCAAGGAATTGCACGCAGCCTTGGAAGATGGTCGTTTGAAGAGCCTCTCCGATTGGCTCCTCGTGGACCTAGATTATCCTCTCGCGCCGGAAGCGATGGCGCGGATGAAGCCGGACGTTCTTAGGAATTTCATGATCTCGGCCGTCGAGGCTAAATATCGCCCTGAAATGCAGAAGTTGGAACGCTCGCTGTTGTTGAACCTGCTCGACGCGGCATGGAAAGACCACCTTTTGGTGATGGACCACTTGCGGAACAGCGTCGGCCTGCGGAGCTATGCCCAGGTCGATCCCAAGACCGAGTACAAGCGCGAAGGAATGCGGCTCTTCGAGGTGATGTGGGACGCGGTCGGCGGGAGGACGACCGATCTGGTCTTTCGCATGGAGCAACTCGATGAGGGATTCGTAAGCTCGACCTGGAGCGGTGCCGAGGCCAAGCACGATTCGCCGCCCAGCGATATCGCCGGACAGCAGCAATCGGCCATTGATGGCACGCAGACCGACCACAAGCCCAAGCCGATCCGCAATCAGAAAGAGCGCGTTGGCCGCAACGACCCCTGTCCTTGCGGCAGCGGCAAGAAATTTAAGAATTGCCATATGAAGAAGGCCGGGTAAAAGGATTCCTGCGTGCCCTATTTGCTGAATTTCCTCTATCTGTTGCTCCTGCTGGCCGCCGCACCGTGGCTGGCGGTGCAGGCCCTTCGCACCGGAAAATACCGCGAAGGCTACCGCGAGAAATTGCTGGGCCGCGTACCGCAACGAATCTCCGATAAGCCGTCCGTTTGGCTTCATGCCGTGAGCGTCGGCGAGGTGAATCTGCTTGCCCCTTTGCTCCGCGCTATGCAGCAGCGGCCCGATTGGGAATGCGTCATCTCGACCACGACCCTCACCGGGATGCGACTGGCAAAAAAAATATATCCGCAAGCGATAGTATTCTACTGCCCACTCGATTTTACTTGGGCCGTCAACGCGGCCATGCGGCGGATACGTCCCTCGTTGCTCGTGCTTGCTGAATTGGAACTCTGGCCGAACTTGATCTGGGCGGCGCGGCGGCACGGCGCACGAACCGCAGTCATCAACGGCCGACTTAGCGAGCACAGCTTTCGCGGTTATCGCCGCATCCGTCCGCTTGTGGCGCGCGTGCTGAAAGTCATCGACCTCATCGCCGTTCAAGATGCAAGCTATGCCGAGCGATTCCGCCATCTTGGTGCTAGAGCGGAAGCCGTCCACATAACGGGCTCGATGAAATACGATGGTGCCCAAACGGATCGCAATAATCCCCTTACGCGCAAGCTGGCCGCCTTGTCCGGCATCGCGGCCGGCGATGTCGTCTTTCTGGCCGGCAGTACCCAAGAGCCCGAGGAGGCGGTCGCCTTGGATGTTTTTCGCCGCTTGTGCAACCTCTGGCCGCAACTTCGCTTGGTGCTCGTCCCGCGACACCCCGAGAGGTTTCAAGCAGTTGCTAACATGCTCGATGCCTCCGGCATTCCCTGGCAGAGGCGTACGGCACTCGATCCATCGCGCGAAACCGTCCCCAACGTCGCGCGCGTTCTTTTGGTAAATGCCGTCGGTGAGCTCGGCGCATGGTGGGGCACGGCTCAGATCGCCTTCGTCGGTGGCAGCCTCGGCAACCGTGGCGGGCAGAACATGATCGAGCCGGCCGCTTACGGCGCGGCCATATCGTTCGGCCCCAACACGAGGAACTTCCGCGATATCGTCGCGACGTTACTCGACCGCGACGCCGCGGTCGTTGTGCCCGATGCCCAGGCCCTCCACGAATTCGTCCGCCATTGCCTGGAACACCCAACCGAAGCGGCCGCACGCGGAGAGCGTGCCCGCGTTCTGGTCCGCGAGCAACTCGGTGCCACGGCTCGCACGTTTGAACTGCTGGCTCCGCTCGTTGCCGCGCGGCCGGTCGCCTGCGATCAGCGGGCAGCGTAGGTCGCTCCTGTGGGAGCTACCCCAAAGCCCGCAATCGGCACTTTTTAACACTATCCCATCTTCAATTGCGCTTTTTGCACGGCAAATCCCACTCTTTTGCAATCGCAGTCCGGCGGACGATCTTGTCATTTCCCCTATTATCCAATAAGCTTACCCAAGTAAGTTGCTGGTCCACGGAAGGATCCGCACGTCACGGAAGGCAGTTAGGGTAATGCCGGGAGGCGATTGAATGGGTGCCAGCTTCGATATACATCCGGCGCGAGCTGCGGCTCGCAAGGATTTGCCGCATGAATCGTCCACCAATCGCGCCGCTACAAAACGTCTCCTTTCGTCGGTCGATCGCGCCGTTAGCAGAACGCGGCAGTGGCTGCTCGATCGACAGCAAACCGATGGCTCCTGGTGTGCCGAACTCGAAGGCGACACAATCCTCGAAAGCGAAACGATTCTCATGCTCGCTTTCTTGGGGCAAGAGCATACGCCTCAGGCACGGCGGCTGGCCGCGTACCTACTCGGCAAGCAATTGCCCGGCGGCGGTTGGACCAAGTTCCCTGGCGGCAACTTGGATGTCAGTGCTAGCGTCAAAGCCTATTTTGCTCTCAAGCTGACCGGCCATGCGGCTGAGTCCGAGCCGCTGGAACGCGCCCGGCGTGCGATTTGCTCCCACGGCGGTGCCGACGCGGTCAACAGTTTCACGCGGTTCTTTCTAGCCCTGCTGGGACAAATCTCCTACGACCACTGCCCTGCAGTTCCACCGGAGCTGCTGCTTCTGCCCAAGTGGTTCCCGGTCAATCTCTATGCGATAAGTGCATGGTCGCGTACCATCGTAGTTCCCCTCTCCATTGTGGCCGCGATGGAACCTGTCCGGCAGATCGAGTCCGAACGGGGCATTCACGAACTGTTTCTTAGTGCCCCCGATAACTGGCCCGCGTTGCGTTGCCCCGGCCTGCCCGGCGGCACGGGCTGGCTGAGTTGGGACCACTTCTTTCGCGTCGTCAACAGATGGCTGAAGTTCGGCCAAAAGAAGCGGCTGATGCCGTGGCGCGCGAAGGCAATAGAAGCGGCCCGCGAGTGGATGCTGGCGCGCTTTGAGAATAGCGACGGTCTCGGCGCGATTTTCCCGCCGATCATTTTCAGCCGCATTGCTTTGAAGTGCATGGGCTATGCCGACGACAGCCCCAAGGTCGTCGAGTGCATGCAACAACTCGAACGACTCACGATTACCGACGAGGATCGAGCGACAACGCGCGTGCAGCCGTGCTTTTCGCCGGTTTGGGATACGGGGCTGGTTTTGCGAGCGTTGGCCGACGCCGGCGTGCCGAGCGACGATCCGGCCATCGCGCAAGCGGTTCGCTGGCTGCTCAGTCGGCAGACGCGCCTCGACGGCGATTGGTCGCACACCGTCGATGCCGCGCCCGGCGGTTGGTATTTTGAATACGCCAACGAGCCTTATCCGGATATCGACGACACGGCCATGTCGTTGATGGCCTTGCAGACGCTCTTTCGCGACAATGCCGCGACCAACGATGGCGATGCCGGGCTGAAGGATGCCGTTGCCGCCGTGGAACGCGGGCTGCGTTGGATGCTGGCGATGCAGAATTCCGATGGCGGATGGGGTGCCTTCGATCGCAATAACGATCGCCACTTCCTCTGCTACGTGCCCTTTGCCGACCACAATGCGATGATCGATCCCAGCACGCCCGACCTCTGCGGACGGGTGCTTGAATCGCTCGGCAAGTTGGGCCGCCGCGAGGGAGACGCGAGCGTCGATCGCGCCGTGGCCTTTGTCCGCAAGACCCAAGAGGCCGATGGAAGCTGGTTTGGCCGCTGGGGCGTCAACTACATTTACGGAACTTGGCAATCGCTCGCTGGGCTGGCCGCCGTCGGCGTGCCGCACGACGATCCGACCGTGGTCGCCGGAGTCAAATGGCTGCTTGCCCATCAGCAGGCCAACGGCGGCTGGGGCGAATCGCCCGCCACCTACGAACATCCGGAACTGCGCGGCCAAGGCAAGACGACCGCATCGCAAACCGCCTGGGCCTTGCTCGGTTTAATCGCCGCCGGAATGGCCGACCATCCGGCTGCCGCCCGTGGCGTTCGCTACCTGAGCAGTTCGCAGAACGACGACGGCACCTGGGACGAGGCCGAATTCACCGGCACCGGGTTCCCCCGCGTCTTCTACCTCCGCTACCATTACTACCCGATCTACTTCCCGCTGATGGCATTGGCCCAGTGGTCCTCTCACGTTCATACCCCAAGGATGGATTCATGCGTTTCCCTATCTCCCTGACGAGTTCTCTCACCGGCTACCTGATGAAGCAAAAGCTGACCGGCACCAAGCGGTTTCCGCTGGTGCTGATGCTGGAGCCGCTCCATGCTTGCAACCTGACCTGCACCGGTTGCGGTCGCATCCGCGAGTATATCGCGTCGATCCGCGAGCGAATGACGGTTGAAGCCTGCCTGGAATCGGCCGACGAGTGCGGAGCCCCGGTGGTTAGCATTTGCGGCGGCGAGCCGCTGATGTACAAGGGGATCGAAGAGCTAACGGCCAAGCTCATCGAGCGGAAGAAGCACATCTATATCTGCACGAACGCCGTGTTGCTGGAAAAGAAGGTGCCGTTGTTCCGCCCCACCTCGCGGCTCTTCTTCAACGTTCACCTCGACGGTATGGAAGCGACGCACGATTTGATTGTCGAACGCGAAGGGACGTTCGCAAAGGCCATCGATGGCATCAAAGCGGCCCTCGCGGCAGGATTCCAAGTGACCACGAACACGACGGTCTACAAAGAGACCGACATGAACGAGATTGGCGTCCTCTGGGGATACCTTAACGAGTTGGGCGTGAATGGCTTCATGATCTCGCCCGCATTTGCTTACGAGGCGGTCAATACGACCAATCCGACCGGTGCGAAGCAGATCTTCATGACCCGCGAGCAAGTTCAGAAGAAGTTTAGCGATGCCAAGTCGATGCTCAAGCGATTTCGGCTGATGGCCTCGCCGATCTATCTCGACTTCCTCTGCGGCGATCGCGATCTGGAATGTTCGGCATGGGCCAATCCGACGCGCAACGTCGGCGGTTGGCGCGGCCCGTGCTATCTGCTAGGCGATGCACACTACAAAACCTATGCCGAGTTGGTTGCCGCAACCGACTGGTCGAAGTACGGCCCCGGCAACGATTCGCGCTGCAAGGACTGCTTGGTCCATTGCGGCTTCGAGCCTTCCGCCGTGCTGGCATCGAACCGCCGTTTCGGCGATATGGTAAAAATGGCCGTGTGGCAGTTGACGTAAAGTACCGAATCCTAGTCGTGCGGGCGTCTCGCCGGCATTTATCGGGGCAGGCGAGACGCCTGCACCATAAAGCATTGTATTACGGTGCCTAAACGGCAGAGGCGGCGTGCGGCGCGGTTCTGCAACTTCAAGAGTCCGATGAGCCCTCGTTACTAATTCTCAAACTGCCCCCATGTCGTCGCTGTTTCGATCGCGGTCGAATGCCGAACTCGGCATTATCTTTGCGCTATCCATAGAATCGGGCCGTCTCGTCGATCGATTGAAGGCCGTTCGCGTCACGCGCGGCGATGGCTTTACCGTGCGTGAAGGAACTCTTTCCGAACGGCACATCCTTATTGTTGAATCTGGCCCCGGAGCGGCCTGCGCGATTAAAGCAACCAATGCCTTAATCGATACCCATCGACCGAGATTGATTGTTTCCTCCGGATTCGCCGGCGGGCTCGATGCCGCACTTCACCGCCTCGATCTGATCGTGCCGACAAGCATTGTCGATGCCGAAGGCAACGAGATCGCCGTGGACGCATCCGTTGTGCCGAACTGGCTCAACGATTTTAACGATCTGCATCGCGGCCGACTGCTGACGATGAACCGTATCGTGCGCTTGCCAAGTGAGAAGCAACAACTCGGTTGCCGGCTTCGTGCCGTGGCCGTCGATATGGAAAGCCATGCCGTGGCCGCCGTCTGCCGCAATCGACAAACACCCTTTCTTGCCGTGCGAGCCATCAGCGACGCCGCAACCGACGAACTACCGCCGGACATTGGCAAACTGTTATCGCAAACCTCCTTCGCCGGGCAATTCGGCGCAGCCCTAGGCTCAATCTTCCGCCGCCCTGCCGCCGTGAAAGATATGTTTCAACTTCATCAAAGCGCGTTGGCCGCATCGGAGCGACTGGCTCAGTTCCTGGAAAAGCTCATCGAACGGCAGAACATTGACGCATCGATTTGACCGAACCCACAAGACTTTTTGCAACAGAAATTAAGGTGCCGTAAAACAATAACTTACCGAATTGCGACTTTGTGGCGCAGGCATCGCGGTTGCAATATCCGGTGCAGGCGGGACGCCCGCACCACAATGATTCGGTGGTTTATTGTTTTACAGCGAATTCGCTGTTCAGCCTGATTCGCCCTCCGGCAGAGGGCTGGAGGGGTCTTTGGCAAGAAAGGCTTTGGCCAATGTCTTCTTGCACGCCATCCCCGTTTTGCTTATACTAGTCGGTTCCTAATTTTTGTCACTATAGTTTAGAAACGTACTGAGGATTTCATGCCTGCGCTCGTTCCTGTTCATGGTGGGCTTACCGAGCCCGTATGCCGCACGGTAAGTGCCGATCAGATTGATTCTTTTGTTGCCAAGGCCAAGACCTTGACCCAGGTGCCGGTATCCGACGCCGACCTTTCGACCGTCTACCGCCTGGGCGATGGCGGCTTGAGCCCGCTCACCGGCCCGATGGATTCCAAGACCTACAACCGCGTGCTGGCGGAATCGGTTATCGAGCACGACGGCAAGCTCTATGCCTGGACCATTCCCATTGCCCTGCCGGCGAGCAACGAAACGGCCGCCAAGCTCAAGCCGGGCCAGGAAGTGGCATTGGTGAACACGGCGGGCCAGATCGTGGCCACGCTCGAACTGAGCGACATTTATCCTTGGGACAAGGCCCACTATCTGAAGTCGGTGTATCTTACCGACCGAACCGATCACCCCGGCGGCGACATGGTTCTCAAAGGCGATGCGGCCATGACGCACCTGTTGGGCGGATCGATTCGCGTTCTGCCGCAGCCCAAGCATCCGCGTTTCGGCAAGTACGTCCTTTCTCCCAGGCAGGTACGGGCACTGTTCGAGACCAAGGGATGGAATCGCGTGGTCGGTTTCCAGACGCGCAATCCCTTGCATCGCGCCCACGAATATGCACTCGTCTACGGCCTGGAGACGCTGCTGCGTGCAGGGCACAATGCGGGAGCCGTGCTGAATCCGCTGATTGGCGAGACCAAGGGCGATGACGTCGATGCCGACGTCCGCATGCACACCTACGAGGTTCTGATCGACAATCGCGTTCTTGGCGATGGCGATAGCGACGCGAAGCTTTGGGAAGCTCGCGGCGAAAAGTTGCCTGGCCGCGTGTTGCTGCTGGGGCTCGATATCAAGATGTTCTACGGCGGCCCCAAGGAGGCCGTGATGCACGGCATTTATCGGCAGAACTTTGGTTTCACCGATATCGTCATCGGCCGCAAGCACGCCGACGCCCCCTACCACGACGGCAAGCCCATCTGGGGCGACTTCGACGCACAAGAAATCTTCAACAATCTCAAGGGCGATTTGAAGATCGCGCCGGTGAACGTCGGCTTTGCGGCCTACTACGATTCGATCGGCCGCGTCGATCTGATGGAAAGCCACCCGAACGAGAAGCCGGTCTTCATCTCCGGCAAAGACGTTCGCAATGCCCTCATTGAGGGCCGGCCCGTCGATCCGCGCATCATGCGTGAAAGCACGGCGCATATTCTGACGGAGGCGATGAAGGGCAAAGCGTAACCCGCGGCGAGAATCGTCCCCTCTCCCGTTGTGGGAGAGGGGCTTGTCGGGACTGAGGAGTCGA
>JANXOJ010000023.1 GCA_025353625.1 Planctomycetota bacterium
CGATGCCTTCGAGGAAGAGGACGAGCATTATCAACATCTGCTCGATTCACTATGCACGGAACTGGGCCTATTCCCCTGGCTCGATATCGAAACCCGGCTGCGCGAATTGCAGAGCGCGTACTGTAGCCGATTACAGTTTTAATCGTTCTCCCTTCGTCCGTAAACGGGATAGGGGCTGGGGGTGAGGGCGGGTGGAAGTGGTTATTGGGCTGGACGGCAATTTCCCCCGTCTACGCTTTTGTGGCGAAGAGCCACCGCTCGCACGGTAAGGCTTGTTGGTGGGGCTTCGTTCCTCGACGCCACCCTACTCGTCAGCCTCCTTGGGCGGTGAGCTTTTTCATGGATGTTGTTTTGAACCACGAAAGGCACGAAGTACACGAAAAAGAAGGATAGGAAAAAGAAGGAAATGAATGTGAAGGCTATGAACTTTTAGGCATCCATTGGATGTCAAGCCAGCCCGTTTCTTCATCCTTTCGTGTTCTTCGTGCCTTTCGTGGTTCATAATCTTTCCAATACTCCTGCCAGTTCGGCTTCCAGACCCTACTCGCACAAATCTTCCAATAACCTTCGCGGCACGCCGATATCCGCGACAAACACGCGCCCAGTATACCGTTCCGCACCCGGTATCAAAAAGCCCCGCTTCATCGCCACGAACGTACACGTCGCATCGGCCCGCACGGTATGCCGAGCCGCTCCGCCCGTATCGCAATCGAGTCCGCTGGGCAGATCGACGGCGAATCGCTTTGCCTTGGCAGCGTTCATTTGGTCGATAACCCAATCGAGTGGGGGCCGTGGTTCGCCTCGCGCACCGGTGCCGAGCAGGGCGTCGATAATCCAAGTCGCGCCGTTAAAATGTTTGGCAAGCCTGTCCAACTCGTAGCCGCTATCGAAGGCTTCAATGGGTATGCCGCTTTTCTGCACGATGCGAAAATTCACTCCAGCGTCGCCGGTCAATTCGGTCGCCTCGCCCCAGACGAGTACTTGCACCTTGTACCCTCGCAGGTCTAAATGGCGGGCCATCACAAAACCATCGCCGGCATTATTCCCTTTGCCGCAGCAGATAACGAAGCGTCCGACGCGGCTTGGCGAATCTTCCTCTACCAAGCGACATAGAATATCCGTGGCCCCCCGGCCCGCATTCTCCATGAGAACCAAGCTCGACATGCCGTAGCTTTCCACGGCGATGCGATCGACTTCGGGGGATTGTTGCCGGGTGATAGCAGGGGGCATGGAAGGTTTAGGGTTTAGATCGCTATGCGGTTTTAGAACCAGGAGCTACAATATATAATTGAACGCGTTGTCAGAAATTGCAAGCCGAAAAGGAACCCTTCGATGCCGATATACGAATACAGTTGCCAGGATTGCGGGAACGAATTTGAACTGTTGATTCGGGGCCAGGAGCAGGCCGCCTGCCCGACCTGCGGCAAGGCCCATTTGACGAAGGCCTTCAGCGTTCCCGCCGCTCCTGCGGGCGGCGGTGAAATGCAGCAACTCCCCTGCCGCCCCAGCGGCGGGATGGGCGGCTGCGGCAGCGGATCGTGCGGACACAACCATTGAGGCGGCCCACCGTCATACCTTGACCGGTTGGCCCCAGTATTGGCGAATCATCTTGGCGATGACGGGCAAAGGGCGATCGTACAGATCGCAGACGCGAATAACCGCACCGGCCACGATCAAATCCAGTCCGCCCGACATGTTGGCGCGGGTGTCGCTCAAGACAAATCGTGGCGGGCGTCCTAGTCGAACGTCGCGCAACTCGTCCCATCGAAGTTGGCCCTGGATATCGCCTTGCACCATGCCGATTCCGGAGGGTGCGATCACGATGGCCGCCTCTTGCCATTTGGGTATTTGCTTGGCGAGTCGCCGATTCATCGGATTGGAAACCAGCGATCCGATCAGGCCCACGACAACGAGCAAGCCGCCATAAACACCCCACACGATGGATTCGTCGCGCCCAGGCCTTTGCAGCATTACCGCAGCAACAATCCACACCAGGCCCGCCAGCAAAAGGAAAGCGAAGCATGCTCTCCGCCTCCAATTGCCGGGCAAGTTGTAGAGATTCCGGCGTGCTCGAAAACTCCAGACGCGATCTACTCCAAACGATTCGACCTCCTTCGCATAGAATTC
>JANXOJ010000042.1 GCA_025353625.1 Planctomycetota bacterium
CCTAGCGCGTATCGTCTCGATTCAGGAGTCGCGGGTGGTGGCCAAGGACTGGACGTTGCGTTGGCGGAATCGGGTGCTGCAATTGCCCTGCGAGGCGGCCGAGTTCATCCGCAGCGGTCAGCGTGTGATGGTCTGCGAGCCGCTGGACGGCGTGCTGCGGGTGTTTGCCGGCGATCGTGAAATATCTTGGTCGCCGATCTTAAATCCGCCGCTGCCGAAGCCGCCCAAGCGCACTCGTCCGACAGGTTCAAGCCAGGGTCGGAAACCGGCCGCCAACCATCCTTGGCGCGGTGGAGGCAAGGCCCGAACAGCCGCAGAGTCCGCTGCCCCCTCCCGCCCAAAATGAAAAAGGTGGCCCGCTCCGCTTCGGTTCGCTGCGCTCACCGAAGCGGGCCACCTTTAGGAGAATGTACACCACTAAAGTAATGGGACATTTCTATTGGTTCGAAACAGGGGACATTTCTATTGGTTGACGACAAGTAGGCGCAATGTGACGGTTGCGGACGCTTCAAAGAGCCATTATACTTGACTATCCCTGATTCTCCCCATTGATTTGATGACTGTCACCTAAAATGGAACCGCTGAGCGTATCGCGTCGCCACTTCCTACACGATTGCGGCTATGGGTTGGGCAAGATCGCCTTGGCCGGTTTGCTGACCGGCGCGCTGGATCGACCCAGCGGCGCGGCGGCCGTTGCGAATCTGCTCGCCCCCAGAAAGCCGCACTTCCCCGGCAAGGCCAAGGCCGTGATCCATCTCTTCATGGCCGGTGCGCCCAGCCAACTGGAGATGTTCGACAACAAACCGGAACTGGCCAAGCTGGAAGGCAAACCGCTTCCGCCGTCCGTCATCGGAGGGCAGCGTTATGCGTTCATCCGTCCCGACGCGGCCGTGTTGGGGCCGCGCTACAAGTTCTCCAAGCACGGACGTTGCGGTGCCGAGCTTTCGGAAATGGTGCCACATCTGGCCAAGGTGGTCGATGAACTGTGCATCGTCAAAAGCTGCCGCACCGATCAGTTCAACCATGCCCCGGCACAAATTTTTTTCAACACCGGTTTTTCGCAGCCCGGCCGGCCGTCGATTGGTTCCTGGGCGCTCTATGGCCTGGGTGCCGAGACAAAGGACTTGCCGGCCTTCATTGTGATGAGCACCGGTTCCGGCGTCAGCGGCGGTTCGGCTAACTGGTCGAGCGGCTTCCTGCCAACGCTTTACTCCGGCGTGCGGCTCCGCAACGGTTCGGCACCGATTCTCGATGTCGGCAGCCCGCCCGGTTGCGATGCCGAGGTGCAGCGTCAGACGTTGGACCTCGTCGCAGAGCTCGATCGCCGGCGACTGGCGGCGGTCGGCGATCCCGAGATTTCCACGCGCATCAACGCCTATGAAATGGCCCTGCGGCTGCAAACCTCCGCGCCGGAACTGACCGACCTGCGCGGCGAAAGCAAGGCCACGCTCGACCTCTACGGTTGCGATCCCGATAAGCCTTCGTTCGCTCGAGCGTGTCTCTTGGCGCGTCGCATGGTCGAGCGCGGCGTCCGCTTCGTGAACATCTACCACGAAGGCTGGGATGCCCACAGCGACGTGGCCGGCAACGTGAAAAACAACTGCAAGACGACCGACCAAGGCTCGGCAGCGTTGGTTCGAGACTTGAAGCAACGCGGCCTGCTCGATAGCACGCTAGTCGTTTGGGGTGGCGAGTTCGGTCGCACGCCGATGGTCGAGAGCAATGCCGCTTTGGGCCGCGCCCTGGGCCGCGATCATCATCCCTCCGCCTTCACCATTTGGATGGCCGGCGGCGGCGTGAAGCCGGGCCTGACCTACGGCGCAACCGACGACCTGGGCTTCCACGTAGT
>JANXOJ010000044.1 GCA_025353625.1 Planctomycetota bacterium
TGGTTCGCCCCGACGGCCGTGGCGCCCATGCTGTCGTGCGCGCCGATTACCCGGCCGCTCAGGTCGGCCAGCCTGGCTGCCAGTTCCACCGCCACGCCCTTGGCCGGCCCCGCGCGACGGCCATGCTCGGCAAGTCGTTGCCGGTCGATGCGATAATGCCGGGCCACCGCCGCGTCGATCTCTTCCAGCGTCACCGATCTCTTCCAGCGTCACTGCCCGTCGCGACAGATCAAGATCGCGGTCCTGCACGCGGCCGCTCCTCCGCTCCTCCACGGATCCGGAAAACGGGACAGGTCTTATTGACAAGTTGACGCATCTCCGCCATCCTCGAGGCATGCCTAGAACATCGCGCATTGCCCGCGCGGTCCCGTCCGTACGCCTCCAACACCTCGTAAGAGACGAACTCCCGGGCCTTGGCCGCCGCGGTCACACGCCGCCAACTGCCTAAAGTGGTAAATCTCGGTCTGACCCTGTGTCCCCCCCCTATTCCTGGGCGAAGAACAAGGAAAACGGTTAATGGCACTTTTTATTCTCTTTTTGAACCACGAAAGGCACCGAAGAACACGAAAAAGAAGGATAGGAAAAAGAAGGCTTTGAAATTTTTCGGTATCGATTGGATGTCAAGCAAGCCCGATTCTTCATCTCTCTCGTGTCATTCGTGCCTTTCGTGGTTCATAATCTTTCCAATACTCCTGCCAGTTCGGCTTCCAGCCGTTTGATTTCGATTCGTGCAGCCGCGCTGAGCGACGACGAGCGCCATAGCAAGCAAGCACCTCCGCACCCGTCTGGGATGCCCAATCACCCGACGCCTCATCCCACCCAAGCCCCCGCCGGAATTGATAAAAGTTGAAATGCACCCGTGCAATAATGCCATTCATCTCTGCCTCTAATTCACCCCCCATGTGGCAGAAACAGAACCACCTGACAGATGGATTCACGGAATTGGGGTTGATACTCGAGCAAGCAGCGGAACCTTTTTTCATGACTAGGGTTCAATACCTATGCTGGCCTTTTCTGGTTGGCTTTGAAAGCGACCCCCTAGTTATCTATGAGGTCTTTCCCCCCTATCGTAAGGAGTGTCTCAATGAAGATTGCGAAAGCATTTGTGGCGTTGTCTCTAGTTTTGGCCCTGGTCGGTACCGCAGCAGCCCAGCCTGGCGGTGGCGGCGGACGACGCGGTGGTCCCGGTGGCGGATTTGGCGGTCAGGGCGTGATCGACCGCATGAAGACTGCCGTCAAGACGCTCGATTTGAGCAAAGAGCAGCAGACCAAGTTCGATGATCTGGTCAAGGAATACGAGCCGAAGGTCAAGGAAGCGTCCGACAAAATGAACGAAATCTACACGCCGGAGCAGAAGAAGCTGCGTGAGGATGCCATGGCCAAGATGAAGGACGACCCGGCCGCCGGCCGTGCTGCCATGCAAGGGCTGCGCGACTCGATCAAGCTCACCGATGAGCAAAAGACGAAGCAGACCGAAGCCCGCAAGGTGGCCGGTGAAGTAGGCTCGGAATTCCGCACGAAGTTCGATGCCATTCTAACCGACGCACAAAAAGAGAAGCTGAAGGCGATGCCCGCTGGCGGCGGTCGCGGCGGTCGTGGCGGTCGTGGCGGCGCAGCCACTCCGCAGCCCAAGCAGAGCACCTGATCGGCAGGAGCCTAGAACTGCGGTTGATTTAACCGGCAGGGGTAGCGTTAAGCCAAATTAAGCCCGCTGTTCTCTTTGTGTCGTGGACGCCTAAGTGACCACGTTGCGAAGAGCGGCGGGTTTTTCCTTTTTTGGCAGGAATTACGCTAGACAGGATTGGTAGCTACAATATAGCGAACCTTGAATCCTGGAATTAGCGAGATGCCCGACGACGATATCTTTTCTGAAATTGCTCGGTTCGGCGTGGTTCCGGTGATTGCCATCGAATCCGTTGAATCGGCATTACCCTTGGCCGATGCCTTACTGGAAGGCGGCTTGCCGATCGTTGAAATCACGTTTCGCACGGCGGCGGCTGCGGAAGTAATCGCCTGCATTGCGCGGCAGCGGCCCGAGTTGCTGGTGGGCGCCGGGACCGTTTTGAGCGAAGCCAATGTGCGCGCCGCCAAGGAGGCTGGGGCAAAGTTCGCCGTCGCACCGGGGTTGAACCCCGCCACGGTCCATGCCGCTTTGAAGGCCGAACTGCCCTTTGCCCCCGGCGTTTGCACGCCTAGCGATATCGAGCTTGCGCTAGGTCTCGGCTGCCGCATCGCAAAATTCTTTCCTGCCGAGGCGAGTGGAGGCGTCGAGATGGTTAAGGCACTGACCGCTCCTTACGCCCATACCGGCATCCGCTTCATGCCTACCGGCGGAGTGAGCACCGCCAACCTAGAACATTATCTCGCGATCGAGACCGTGGCGGCGGTTGGCGGCACCTGGATTGCCAAGCCGGCGGATCTTGTCGCCGGCCGATGGCAAGTCATTCGCGACCGCTGCCAAGAAGCGATGCAAATTGTACGTAAAATTCGTGGAGCCCTATCATGATTATTGATTCCAATTTACGATCCGCCGATCTCGCCGCCGCATTGAATCGTTTTTGGCAGCTCTCTGGCGAAAAGATTCAATCGATCGAAGGCTCCTACGACCCGACGACCGGCGCGCCCGTCTTTACGATCGCCGGAAAGTACACGGCGCGCGGTTGGACCGAGTGGACGCAAGGCTTTCAATACGGTGCGGCAATTCTGCAATACGACGCGACCGGCAACGCCGAGTTCCTGGAAATCGGCCGCCGCAATACGGTCGAAAAGATGGCCTCGCACGTCAGCCACGTGGGCGTACACGATCATGGATTTAACAACGTGAGTACCTACGGCAATCTGTTGCGGCTCATGAAGGAAGGCCGCATCGCCGAGAACACCTGGGAGCGAAATTTCTACGAATTGGCCCTAAAGCTCAGCGGAGCAATCCAAGCTCGGCGTTGGACGGAAATCCCCGGCAGCGGATTTATCTATTCGTTTAACGGACCTCATTCGTTGTTCGTCGATACGATTCGATCGCTTCGCGCGCTGGCCATCGCCCATCAACTGGGGCACGCCTTAATGGAAGAGAACGATCGCAAGATATCGCTCCTGGATCGGCTGCAAACGCATGCGATGGCGACGGCCAAATGGGCCATTTACTACGGTCGCGGCCGCGATTCCTACGATCTTCGCGGGCGCACGGCGCACGAGTCGATATTCAACGTCAACGACGGTGCCTACCGTTGCCCCAGCTCGCAACAAGGCTACGCACCGTTTTCCACCTGGACGCGCGGACTCGCCTGGGCGATGTGCGGCTTTGCCGAGCAATTAGAATTTTTGAGGTCGATTGGCCGATTTGAGAACGAGGCAGCCTACCTGGAGGCCGCTCGCGCAACGTGCGATTTCTATATCGAACGGGCTACGGCTGCCGATGGCATTCCCTATTGGGACACCGGCGCACCGCAATTGCAACATCTGGGCGATTGGCAATCGCGGCCTGCCGAGCCGCAAAACCAGCACGAGCCGGTCGATAGTTCGGCGGCAGCCATCGCCGCGCAAGGGCTGCTACGGCTGGGCCACTATACGGGCGAGAGCCGCTATTTTCAGGCCGGACTGACGGTCCTGCGCACGCTGCTCGATGAGCCGTATTTGAGTACCCGCAGCGATCATCAGGGGTTGCTCCAGCACAGCGTCTACCATCGGCCCAACGGCTGGGACTACTTGCCGCCGGGGCAAGGCGTGCCGTGCGGCGAATCGAGCATGTGGGGAGATTACCACGTCCGTGAAGCGGCCTTGTACGTCGATCGCTTGGCAAAGGGCCAGCGCTATCTTACCTTCTGGGGAGAAACAACTTGATTATCGCCGATTTGAACGAAATCGAAGGCCGCCGCTATCCTGCGCGGCGGCGGACGCAGAATCTTGTTGGCGGGGTATCGCCGATTCAAGCCAAAAACTTCGCCATCGGCAACGTCACGCTCGACCCCAACGGAGGTCAAGTCCCATGG
>JANXOJ010000075.1 GCA_025353625.1 Planctomycetota bacterium
GCCAACCAAAATTCGGCCTTCGGCATCCAGCCCCACGACCGAAGGCAAAATTGCTTCGCCATCTTCGCGAATCACCTCGGCGCGGCCGTCGCGATAAACGGCGATCTCGCTGTTCGTGGTTCCAAGATCGATGCCTACGATCGTCTCCTTGGGCGTTATCATTGCCGCTACTCCTTTTAATGGAACGTCTAACTTGCAGTCAGGGAAGCCACGCTGACTTCCGCGAAGCGCACAATTCTATCTTTCCAACGATAGCCGGGCCGAACCTCGGCAATCACCGTGCCGCCGACCCGTCCGGGGCCTTCGACGACCTCATCGATAATTTCCACGACGGTCATCGTGTGGGGATCGACCGGCAGTCCAACGCAGTTTATCCGCTCGATCTCTTCTTTCGCCATGGCGCGTTGCACGCGGGCACGGATCAAAGCATACCCTTCGGCGAACGAATCGACAACCCGCCGCCGATCGGCCGATTCGCGATCGGCTTCGGCCTGCCACAGTTCCCGGACGGCGTTATTCCACGATCGGGTTCTCCACCGCTTCCAGATCGATTGCGCCGCGTATTTCTCGGCGAGCCGCACGGGAAAGTCGCTTACGGCAGCACTCACGAGCCGCTCGCGGAGTGATTCCATGACGGCCTGACTCCGCCGCAGGGCTTCGTCGAGATCGACGAGCGACTCCACCAGCGGCATGGCCGCACGCCGGGCCGATTCGGCCTCGCATGGTTCGACCGACTGGAAAACGTGGATTGCCTGTTCGATGGCCGCCACGGCGGCGAGCGTCCGCTCGTCCAAGCCGCGAGAACTCTTGGTTTGCAGCTTGACTTCGTGACGCAGGGCGGTGAACTCGCGGGCTAACTCAACGAGCCCCGGCGATTTCGCCGCCGACAGTGGATCGCTCGCCTGCGATTCGGCCCTCTGCAATTTCGCGGCGGCCTCCTGCGACTGGACGTTCACGTCGGAGAGCCAACGCTGCAACGTCGCGATTAGCGGTTCTGGGTTGGGCGAGTAGGTCATGGCTGCGGTAGCGAGTGCGATTTCTTTTTTTGCGGTGCAAGCCGGACGCCTGCACCGCAGGTCGTTGCATCAGGGTTTTGCTAGCGAAAGCAATGTTTTCGTCGGAATCCGCGCGGTGCGAAGCCGCTCCTTTACCTCGACCGCCAACTCGGCGATCGAGTCCGCAGAATCGAAGTTGAACAATAGCGATTGCATCCGCACCGTCGGGTCGCGCAATTCGTCGTAGGCGGCGCGGATTTCGGCGAACCGCTCGGCATCGCGCTCCGGGGGATATTGCCGCACCAAGTCCAAGTATCGGCTGCGAATTTCCGCTGCGGTGCCATGCCGGGCCACACCCAGCGTTTTATAGGGATCGGTCATCAGTTCTACCTCTCGTCGACTTCCGGAATGTCAAATTTGGACTTTATGCGTTCAATCATTTTTTCGGTATCGAGGCCGAGCGCTTCGCATTCTGTTCTAATTAACTCTAACATTTGCTTGGTACGCGCACGTTGGCTGGAGTCGTTCGAGGGGTCCATGTCGAAGCCGCTTCCCCCGCCAAACGGAAACATTGAACTTAGCAAACCTGGTACGCCAAGAATTTCCAGTCGCTTTTGCACAGTTTCCAGGAAGCCCTGAGCGTCGGGCCGAGTCGACTTCCCCGCCGCCACTTTGGCCGCAGTATAGCATTTCCTGGCCAGAATGCGATTACAGGCCCTGGGGCCTCGCTCCATTTCAAGGTCTCCGCGTACGATGTGGAAATACGGCTCCTGGGGGAACTTTTTGCGACCCGAGTCGGCCAACTTGCTCAACGACTCGCGACAATCGATGAATTTGTCGTCGCTATGGACGTGGAAGAGCAACCGACATGCGTCGCGCAGATCTTCGTCCGTCCAGCGAATACCCGTCGCGGCACGAATGTACGCGAGTACCCGGTCGAGATAATTCTCCTTCTCGGAAAATTCCACCTCGTCCTTGAGTATGCCCAGCATCCGCCGCGCCATGAGTCCGATGGCCTTGCCGCGATGCTTCGATAGGCTGGACGACCAGCGGGTAAATAGCTCGTTCCGCACGCCTTCGAGTTGGTTCGGCAAATCGTAGCGAACGGCCTCGATCGCAAGGCACAATAGCGCGTCGGCCGAATCGTCGCTCTCCTTCAATGTCCGAGCGACTGCTTCGCGGCCCGCCGACTCATCTCCGGACTTGAACGCAATCATCGCTGCGTGAGCCGTCGCGTCGCAAGCCGGGATTTCCGGGCCGCGACCGGCAGCCTGGATGGCCGCCAATTCGGCACGAGCCTCGTCGAATCGTCCCTGGAGGGCCATCGCTCGGGCCGCCGCCATGCGACCTCTCGCCAACATATCGAGCACATCGTCGCTTGCCGGCTTGATGCGTCGCGCCTCGATGGCATAGTCCCGCGCGGCTGCGGCATCGCGCGGCAACGAATGCTTGAAGAGAAAAAGAATGGCCTCCAATTCATTGGGAACGTGGTGGAGCATGCTTCGATAAACATCGGCCGCAGCGTCGCGTTGATTCCAGTCGAGATGGGCTTTTGCCAATCTTCGGTAGGCGGGCGCGTAGGTCGGCGCGGCGGCAATTGCCCTGTCGAGGGCTTCAATCGCTCTCGCCCGATCTTGTGGCGTTTCAGACTCGGCAGGAGTAGGCGCGCTCGCTCGAGCAGCGGCAGCAGCCCTCTCGCGAGTGCAATCCTCACAGTCGCAATCGTCGTCGAAATATCGGTCGCCCCAACCACTCTTGGCGTGGAGCGTTTCAGCGGCCAAATTCCCTCCGATCCGCAACCAAATCATCGCCTCCGCGAGAGTCCGATCCGCGACCGAAAATTCCGAAATTTCAGCCAGGTCCTTAATGTACTCGCGCCAATAGTATTCGGACTTATGGATTGAGTTTTCGCCCTCGGTGAAGTTGGGCCCGTCGGCTTGCTCCCATACGATCGCACGAGCCCGATTCCAGTTCAAATCCCAAGAAGGCGGATCGATGGCGGTGGCAAGTTCTTCCAGCCGTTGCGGGCTAAATTTGCTCAAGACGTGTTGGTAGAAGAGTCGATCGAGCCGGCCGCTCATGGACGGCACCGCAGTCTCGAAATCCTTCTTCCAGCGGCGGACGCCGTAAATCGCCTCGCGCCAACGGTCAT
Source organism: Planctomycetota bacterium (assembly GCA_025353625.1). Classification (GTDB taxonomy): domain Bacteria; phylum Planctomycetota; class Planctomycetia; order Pirellulales; family Thermoguttaceae; genus JANXQG01. The sequence continues at coordinate 3,148 of JANXOJ010000075.1, forward strand.
CGAGAAGACTGCGTTGCAGCGATTCCAGATACCACACAATCGGACCGCCCAAAATATCCTTCTCCAGAATGCGAACGGCCTGCCGAAACTCTTCGCACTCGGGCGTTGTGGCGGAAGCGGGATCGGCCAGACGCCGCAACGAGGCCGCGATGCGAAAGCCAATCCGTTCGGGATCGAGGCGGTCCCAATTGCCGCGCATGGTTTCAGGATCGTCGCGATAATAGGCCGCCAGCCCGCGTACGAAGAATTTCCAATCGGCAAAGGGCGATTGACGCGAAATGTTGACGATCATCAGCGCTGCCGCCGATTCCTCGCCGGCATGGAGCGCATCGAGAGCCAGCCGCACGTTTTCAGCCCCCTGGCGGATGCCGCTTAGCGAGGCCGGTGCCGTTGTCGGATCGACGACGGCACGATCGGCCGCGTTCGCCAAAAAGCGGGCGTCGGGCTCGCCGACAGCAGGCAATAACTTCCCGCGACCGGCCGCATGATCGTAAAGCCCCACGGCCAACAATAGATTGGGCAAATTTCGTTCGACCGTCGGTTCGGAAACTCCGAGTTCCAGCAATTCCCGAGCGACCGCCTGGGCCTCGTCCGCAAGGCCGCAATGGGCCAATTGCATGCCCCGCGCCAGCCAAGCTCGTTCGAGCATTTGCCGGTGGTCGTGGGCCTGATCCTGCCGATAGCAGAGCTTGGCCGACTTGAGGGCCTCCTTAAAATCCTGCTTTTCCATCGCCCTCTGGGCCGATTGGAAGAGGTCGGTCGCGGAGGGTTGCTTTCCGTGCTTTTTTGTCTTTTGGCTCATCGTACGGACATCCATGAAAACGGCTGGGAGCAGCCGTGATTATACACGCTTTTGTGAAAATGCGATATCTAGCTGGGGAATTATTTATGGTTCATCCGACTGAAGAGTGCGCGGACGTAAGTTGTTATGCTGACGGCGGTTTCGCCGCGAGGATTTTTTGAGGCATAGGTCCAGTGTCCAATGGGATTCTCAAACGGCCCCGGCCGATCAATTACCAGTCGGGGCCTCAGCCGCCATTGGCGCACTGGAGCCTGGATATTCCTTGTCGGGTTGCGTCCCCGCAGAGCCTGACTCCGTTTCTCCAGACAGTGGCAATATAGTGGCAATATAGCTGGGGACCATTCTCGGAAGCAACCACCATTGGACACTGGACTTATGCCTCGAAAATCCCCGGGCCAACCGCCCGCGCATTCTTGAGCCAGTTGAACCGCATTTCATCCTTTGGCCGCAGTGCTACGGCCAACTGGCGGCGTTCATGGTGTCCTTCCGGTGAGTCTGTGTGAATCGTTGCGGGGCGTCTGTTGTCGTAGGTTGTTAGCTCACAAACTTGTGGAGAACAGCCGATGAGAACCAGACAAACTCACCGGAAGGACACAGTAATTCCACTTCATAATCGACCCGGTCGCCGAGTGAGGGCGATTGCGGCCATACTTTGGAGTTCTTCTTGGGCAGAGTTTTTACGGAAGGCTAACGCAAATCACCGGGGGCGTGCCGCTGGGGGCAATGACCGCATCGTTGGGATGCAAGCCGGCGGCTACCAAGTGGCGATCGTTGCAGAAGATGTCGTCGCTACCGCCGTTTGGCCGAGCGTCGCGGCAGAATTGAACGTGCCCGTCGTCGAACAGCACGTTTTGCCCCAGCCCGCCG
>JANXOJ010000126.1 GCA_025353625.1 Planctomycetota bacterium
TTAACAAATTCGGCCTTTGATGCGTCCATCACAGCATCGTCAATTATTGTGCGCGTTATCAACTGCCGTACAACATCGAACGAGAACCACTTATCAGTTGGTGCAAGCCGATTATGTTGAAAATCCATAAGAATCTGTGCGCGATCGCGAATGATTCGCACTCGCAGTTCTTGCAATTCAATCACAAGCATCGCGTCATTGCCGCCAACCTGTGAATCCACGAATCGACCGCCGAGTTCGTCGTAAAGGAACGAAAAATGTTGCATTATGAATTGAAGTAGTTTGTTCATGGTTTCCCCAATGCCCATTGATTGATCCAACGGTAGACCTTTTTCTTTGAGCAGATACTGAACCTCTTGAACGAGGTAAGTGCCTGGCTGTGAGGTGGACCCGTTCTTTGTACCAGAGAACGGGGTCCACTTCACTTTCTACTCATTTGTTCGCCCATCGTCTTGGTTAAATTGAGTCGCATCGCGCCATTAGGTGCGTACTTTGCGTCACCCCGCACGGCGAACGCTGACTCTTAGCCTTCCTTTGCCAGTTTTCTCAACGCCTCGATTCCGCGCGCCAACATTGCATCGGAGGCCGCGTAGGAGATTCTGAAGTGCGTGTCGCTGCGGCTGAAGACGTTGCCGGGGATAACGAGCAATTGATACTTCTCGATGCCGCGCGCGACGAACTCCATGCCGGTGCCCCAGGGCAGTTTGGGGAAGAGATAAAAGGCCCCGCCGGGCACGTGCAATTCGTAGAGATCGCGAAGGCCCTCGACGATCATATCGCGCTTGCGGCGGTAGGCGTCGACGTATGGCTGCACGTCCACATCCAAGGCCGCCGCCCCCGCCCATTGCGAAGGCTGTGGGGCGCAGACGAAACTGTATTGCTGTAGCTTGATCATCTCGCGAATGATCTCGGACGGCCCGTGCGCGAAACCGAGACGCCATCCGGGGATGGCATAGGTCTTGCTGAAGCCGTCCACCACCAATGTCTGCGGGTTGAATTGGGCCGGCGAAATAAACGGCTGGTCGTAGCAAAAGTGGCGGTAGATTTCGTCGCTCAAAAGGACGATATTCCGCTCGGCGGCAAGCTGGGCGATGCCGCGCACTTCTTCTTCGCCGGCCACCGCACCGGTCGGGTTGGCGGGGCTGTTGAAGACGATCATTTTCGTGCGCGGCGTGATCGCGGCGGCCACGCGGTCGATATCGATGCGGAAGTCGGGGTAGGTATCGACGTAGACTATTTTTGCCCCCGCCACGGAAGCCAACGCATCGTACATCACGAAGTAGGGATCGAAAACGATGACTTCCTCGCCGGGGTTCAAGAGGACGAGCATCGCCAGCATGATGCCGCCGCTGGTGCCGCTGGTGACGAACACCTCGCGGTCGGCGTGATCGAGTTCCTGGTCAACCTGCGTTTGCAACCTCTCGCGCAACACCGGCATGCCTTGGGAAAGTGCGTAACCGTTCTTGCGGCTTTCAATGGCTTCAATCGCTGCGCGGCGGATCGGCTCCGGCGTCTCGAAATCGGGTTGCCCGATGGAGAGGTTGATGGGGTCTTTGAGCTTTGCCCCAAGGTCAAAAACCTTGCGGATTCCGGAAGCGTCAAAAAGTTGGGTGCGGTCGGCGAGCCAAGGTGAGCGCATGACGAGGAAGGGGATTAGGGGAAAAGGGTGGGTAGGACGGGGCGATTTTCAGTTTTCGGTTCCGCAGGGTGTGGTCTGCCGTGCAACTCGACCTCGACTCTCCCGTTGATTTATAGTTCAAGCGAGGCAACTGCCGTTGCGATGGTCGGCTCCAGTGCCTTATTCGGGATTGCTGGCGGAGCACCACGAGCCGCTTGCATCCATATCGATCCGACTGGTGTTTGGTCGCGGAATTACTGTACAACCTCTACCGCTATTGTCGCGGCCGAGTACGGTGCTGTCAATCTTGATCCTGTCGCCTATACTCATCGAGCGGAAACCATGCTCCGTTTCATCTCGCTCCTCGCAACCTCCCTCAAGCGAAAACTTCACACGCTCTCCGCGAGAGGAGTACCTACATCAACGCGAGCCTTTGCCGTATTAGGCTGTGCATCGCTTTCATTTTGGCACGGTGTTCGAGCATGTAGGGGCTGTAGTCGTGCGACATGTGGTTCTCGACTAGAACCAGCCCGATCGGATTCGAGACGCGGCGAATTTTCGGACGCAACTCGGCCAGCCGCGCCTCCGACAAGGCGTCCGATTGGACGGTGACGGTCGTCATGTCGATGTCGCCGGGCGCGGTCGTTGTAACATCGGCAGTTGATTCCTTTCGCGGGCCGGGAGCAAGTTCCATAGGCCAGTACCTAAGCTTCCATTCCAGCCGTTGCCGGCTCAGCTTTTGCCGCATGCGATGCAATTTGCCGCTCAAATTGAGGAATGACGGTTGGATGGTGCTCAGATCGCGGATCGTGTCGGCAACTAACCTGCCCATGCGTCGGGCCGTTGCCGCCTTGTCGAATGGCAGGGGATGATCGCGTAAAAGACAAAGCATCCCTGCCCGTCGCTCTTTTAACCAGCCGTCGGCGATGGCGGCACGACTTCCGCTCGACACAGGTTCGATCGCCTTGCGGCGTGGGACGAAGTAGATATCGAGAACGCGGTCAACGACTTTTTGTAGATCGGCGTCGTCAATCGTCCTCGCAAGTTGAGCCAATACAATCGTCGAGAGGTCGATGCGCAACGATTGCACGAGGCCGTCGGTCGATCTAAGGCCCTCGTCGAGCGTCCGTAGAATCTTTCTGAGCACGGGTGCCGGCGTCTCGGGATGTGCTGCCAGAGCGGCCATCCCGCGCACCGCGGCACCGCGCATCCAAAGGCCGATCAGATAATGCAGCATCTGGCCTTCACCGTGGCAAATCATCTCGCCGATCTGCTCCAGCCGTAGGACATCCTCGGCAGCCGCATCGAAACTTTCGTCCGCGATATGCAGTTTGAATTGCACCAGCGGCAGTCGGGCCAGTTCCCCCAGCCGTTGAACAAAATCGGTGTCGGCGGGAATCTGCTCCAGCGTGCTGAATTCAGCAAACTGAAGTTGCCCGCGCTCGATGCCTTGCTCCAGCGACTCCAGGCAAGCGACGTTCTTGGCAAGAATATCCTCGGCAATGCCACGCTCGTCGGGCGAAAAGCCGACCGTCAAGCGGGTCGTGCCATAAATCAGCCCGTTCCAAACGTCGTTATCCTCATCGGGCTGCGCAAACTTCTCGACGGCCGACTGCCACGGCTCCAAGGCATTCAAGCGCGCGTCCAAAGGGAGCCGTTTGTAAGCGGCCGATCGAGGAATGAGTTGTAGCAGGGAATCGACCGACATAAAGGTTTCCAGCTTCGTTGTATCGTACGAGCTGGCCGAAAAAACGTCGAGAGAGGGCGCGACGCCCCATGCCACCATTTTACCGTACAATGCAGCGGAAGCGGAACACCCCACCTTTGCCCGCTGGGAGCGGGTCGCCTAAGATACAGCGGACCATCAGCGACTCGCCTTCGTTCGGCTTTGTCGCAAAGGTCGCCTTTAGGCTGCATTGGGCACTGTCGGGCACGTATTCCAAGCGCGTCGTCAGGCTATCGACAATCTCGACGCTGCCGATCGGCTGATTGCCGACGTTATCGAAGCGGATCGTAAACGAGACTTCATCGCCCGGCTCGGCCATGGGGGTTGATGCGACCTTGATGAGCCGCAATTTCGGATTCGGATTGCCGTTGATGGTGAAGGTTTCTTGAAGCTTCTGGCTGCCGATCGCGGCACCGGCGGCTTGGCGATCCAACAAGACGTTCACCGTCTGCTTGTGGTTCCAAGCCACCGCCGCTTGCGTCCCTTTGGCCAGGATCGCCGCTTCATTGCCCAAGAGAATACCCGTGCGAATGACCGTCAGGTTCTCGTAGACGCCGAATGTATTGTCGAAGCCGCGCGGCCGAAGTTCGCTGTGTGCGGTCGAGTAAATCTGCCGCGACTGAAGTTGCTCGGGCGGACGATTGCCGATACCGCGCACCGGCTGGATGTTTTGTCGGTTCAACGCCACCGGCTCGCTCGTTCGCGGCGCCATCAGCTTGGTCGGTTCGACCACACCCGTTGCGCGGTTGCGTTGCTGGTTGATCTCCACATCAACGACCTGTCGCACGGCATTGAATCGCGGGCTGTAGAGGCTCACTCGATTGCTAGGCTCGACCAACATGCGGCCATCGAGTGTCTTGTAACGGGCCACCGTGTCTTCCATCTTCAGGCCGATGAGATCGCCATTGGCCTGTGCGCGGATTGGCGGGCCGGCGTTGCCGCCATCGTGGATGTATTCATCGTCCGGCCAGGGCGGGATGATGCCCGGCGGAGTCCAGGGGCTAGCGGACGTATAAGGAAGCGGCACCCCCGCCTCCATGCCCGGCGGCCCGAGCGGTGCCGGCGACGTGCAAGGCTCACCGACATTAGCCTGCGATGGAATCGCGGCATTGTCCGCGGTTGCAATCCCGTTTCCGTGCGAATGCGCGGCAGGGCCTCGGCACGAGCAGAGGATCAGTGTCGCCAAGGCAAGGATCGTCATCCGCCAAGTTTGCGTCCATCGTTGTGTGGCGTCGATTTCGTTCATGCCTTCTTTTTCTCCGCCACGACTTTCATCTCGCGCGTCGGCTTGGCCTGTCCGGGCGTGCGCGGTGGATAGCTTATCCAGGGCGGCGAACCGAACATGAAGCTTGCATCCTGGCTTGCATCTGGCACGCGACCACCCAATCGCAAGATGGCCACCGGCCGGCCCAACCGATCGGCCACTGCCAACGGGTCGCCACCCGGTCCGATATCGAACCACGATTGTGACTCGCTGCTGCGGACGGGTGCCGCGTTGTGCGGGTCTTCCAGATAAATCACGCGGGTAACGAAGCGGCCCGAGAGGGCCAGTTCCATGTCTTCCCGTGTAATCTCGACGTGAATCGCAAAGCGGACTTGCTGATCGGTGGGGGCAAACGTGCGATCGATGACTTCAATCGTCGGAAAGACTTCCTGCCCATCGTTCTGCGGAATGTGCGTCACGCGGAGCCGATAGACCGAGCCGATCAAGAGACCTACCCGTCGCGGCGCATCTTGCGGCGGGCTAAATTGATTTGCATCAGCCAGCGAGATCGAAACCCCGGCAGGGGCTTGAATCTCGACTGGCTGGAAAAACCCCAACAACGGTCCGCCCCGCTGTAATTGCCGGCTTCCAATCGCTCCCGGGGGCATGATGCCCTGGTGCCAATAGTGCAGCGTCGGCTCCTGAGCCAAGCCAGTTACGGCCATGCCCAAGAGCATCGACAGCACCATCGTCATTTTGCCGGCAACTCGGCGGAGCTTGTGGACCATTGTTGTGGGGTACTTCGTGTGAGTAGGGTGGCGTCGAGCGTTCGGATGCCCTAGCATCCGAACGCGAAGACCTACCAGCTTGGTCATCTCGCCGAGCGAGATGATTGCGTTAGTTACTCGACGACTCGCCGTTGACGCACGGCGCGCCGCTGGACGAATCTCCATTCGCGGGACATGGCGCACCGCCTTGAGCACACGGCGCGTTGGCCGATGTCCGCTCGACGATGCGTGCATGATTGGCCGGAACCGGATAGCTGATGCCCGGCACTTGCCTTACGTCAATCCGTTCGCGAGTTACCGGCGACGGCAAGCTGACGTGCGTATGGTTGACCATCACATGTTGCTGCAATCCGGCGGGCACGCCCAACGGAATGTGCGGCGGGCCGGCCAGACCAATCGGCGTGCCGCTGATCGGCATACCGTACTGCGGCGAGGTCACGCCGGCAACGTACCCTGGCGGGTAGCCACCTTGCGGACCATAGGGCGGACAGGCACCTTGACCTTGCGGACCATACTCGCCCGACATCGCCTGAGGAGCAGGCGATTGGATTCCCAAATCCTTGTTACCGAGCCGCACGATGGCCATAATGGCACCGCGACGGTCGGCTTCGACGATCGGGTCAACGCCCGGATCGAGCCGCGTGCTGACCAATGTGCCGACGCCGGCCAGTGCCAATTCCTGGAACTCGGGATCGGGCAGGTAAATCACCTTGGTGACAAAGTTTCCGGTCATCACTTGGTCGAAATCGTCGTCGGTGAATTCAACCGGGATGGCGTTGTGCGCTAGGAAAGCCTCGGTGCGGGGCATTCCGGGCCCAACTTCCAGCGTGGGGAACAATTCCACGCCGGGACGGCCCGGTATGTTCGCCAGCTTGAGCCGATACAAGGCCCCTTGCGGGAAGTTGTAGCGAGCGGGAGCGACAAGCTGTTCCGAATCGAATCGGCCCGGCTCGGTCACGTCCCAATTTACCGTCAGTCCCTCGGGACCGGCGAAATAGATCTGCGATGCAGCAGCCACGGGCGGCATTGCCGGCTGGTACTGCAAAACACCTGGCCCTGGGCCATCCACGCCCGGCCCGGGGTGCATCATCATATCGGACGGCGGCAGGTTATTTTTCACATGCTTGTGGCACCCTGCGGCAGCCATCACCATGACGAGTAAACAGACTCCGGTAATCCTCATGGTTTCCCCCCTCAATTGACCTAGACCCTAATGCAGGGCCGTCTTACAATACGAACCCCAAGTTCTGCGCTTTACGACAGCCCGATATACAATTTCTCATGGCCACTGTCGTGTGGCGCAAGCCTCAATCGGGTTAAAGAGCTTATCTGAAGTCTATTGGTCGTCCTGTTACAACGCGAATCTTTGGCAAATCCGGTATAACCTGCAAATTAGCGGAATGAAGAACAAATTACCCATTCTGCTTGCTTTAGCTTTCTTAATGGCGGCGGCCATGCCGTTGCTCAGAAAGCTTCCCTTGCAGAACTGGATTCCGCAGATCACGGCGATCACCGTTCCGCCGCCCTCGCCCGACGATTGGCGCGAAAATCAGCTTGCAAGCGGGCAATCCGCCGCCAAAGCCGCATCGCCCAACGCAGCACCACCGCCGGTAGAAATACGAACCGTTGCGGCCGTCGATCCGAACGCGAACACGAATGTTGTCCGCGCTTCAACGACGATTACGTCACCGCAGCTCACCCGACCCGTGCAGCCTGCCGCACCTCCGCCGCAAACCATTCTCGACAAAGCCATCCGTACCGTCGAGTCGCACCACGTCATCTCAGCGAGCATCCGCCAGACGGGCGAGTTGTTCGGACACCCGATTCTTGGCAAAGGCGACTATCAAGAAGTTCACCAGGGGCCGATTCCACTAATTCACCTTGAGTTGCGCGTCGAGATCGATTCGCAGACGACGAACCTCAAACAGGTCTGTAACGGCACGACTTTTTGGACTTATCGCAAAATCTCGCAAATCGAGACGCTTTCCAAGCTCGACGCACTGCGCGCCATGGCCGCAGTCGGACAAGCCAAAAGCATGGCCCCGCCCAATCTGGCCTCCGCCGTGCCCGGCCTCGGCGGCCTGGGTCGCCTCATGCACGGCCTGATAGCTCAATTCCAATTCACGACGGTAACCGCCGACCAACTCGGTGGCCTGCCGGTCTGGAAAGTTTCCGGCGGCTGGAAACCGGCTGAACTTGCTCGGCTGATGCCCAAGCAAAAGGAAGCCATCGAGGCCGGAAAACCGGCCGACCTAAGCAAACTGCCAACCTACGTGCCCGATAGCCTTACCATTTACCTGGGCCAGGAGGATTGCTTTCCGTTCCGCGTCGACTATTACCGCAAGCAGCCGAAGTCGCTCGCGCACATGGAAGGCAACGAAGTCCACACGCTGCTGAGCGTCGAACTTTACGAACTGAATTTCAACGGCCCGATTGATTCTGGCAAGTTTCTCTTCACGCCCGGCACGCTGGAGTTTTCCGACCGAACCGACGAATTCGTCCATTCGCTGGGGTTATGACGAAAAGATCCGCTGGCTAGGCGAGGTTCAATCGGCATAAAGCTTTGCAATACAACACCTTACAGACCCATTTACAACGCATCCAAGCGGAAAACAAGCTCGGCGTTCGCAATCGATACACGATCGGTCTGGATTCTTGAGAATCAGGTTTGTAGTATACCCGAGTAAGCGACATGCTCGGTGGCATTGAGACGACGGATCGCCTTAGCCCCGAGCACCGCAGCCGCGTCGGTCTCTTGGGGCAAAATTTGCCGTCGAGTCCGACCACTTTTCCGTAAGGGCCATTATCATGTCGAATGCCGGCAAGACGCTCGTTGTCGTCGCCACCTACAATGAGATCGAGAACCTACCGCGCCTGACCGACGAGATATTCCGCTATCTGCCGGCCGCCGACCTCCTGATCGTGGACGATAACTCGCCCGATGGCACCGGCCAATGGTGCGACCGCCAAGCTAAGAACGACGAGCGCATCCACTGCCTGCATCGCGCCGGCAAACTGGGGCTGGGGACCGCCATCATCGCGGCCATCCAATACGCCCTAGAAGAAAAATATAGCTACGTCCTGACGATGGACGCCGATTTCAGCCACCCCCCCAAGTGCATTCCCGACCTCGTCGCTGGGATGAACCCCGAGAACGGGCCGGCGGTCGATGTCGTGATCGGGTCGCGTTATATCCCCGGCGGCGGCATTCAAGGCTGGCCGCTGAAACGTCACTTCATGAGCCGCTGCGTCAACCTTTATACGCGCTGGCTGCTGGGCTTGAAGCCCAAGGATTGCAGCGGCGGATTCCGTTGCTATCGTGCGGAGATACTCGCCAATCTCGACTTCGATCGGATTCGCAGCCGAGGTTATTCGCTTCAGGAAGAGATTCTCTGGCACCTGAATCGCCAAGGCGCAACCTTCGACGAGACCCCCATCATCTTCGTCGACCGCCAGCACGGCAAGTCCAAGATCGATATGAGCGAAGCACTTTCCGCCGTGGGGATCATCTTCTCCCTACGTGCCGGAAGTCTTTTCGGACGCGGCCGATCCGCCAAAAAGACGAAGGAAATGAACGCCCCGACGCGACGCACCCCCGGTGGGCCGCCCATGACGCAAGCCTTCTCGGCCCGACCGCACTACAGCGAGCGAACGTAGTCCCGCCACTGCCGCTCGAAGTCGGGCAGTGTCATTGAAACCAAACTCTCGAACCGCTTCACCGCCGACACCTTGGCCTCGCGCCGCAAGTAGGCATCCAACGTCGCCTTGCCGAGCAATTGCTTTTCAAAGACCAGATAGTGCGCCAGCCCCCAGGCATGGACGTAATAGCGATCGACCGCCGGCGAGCGGGCTTCGGCGGTCAACACAAATTGCCCTTCGCTCGCCGTCAGAAGTTGTTCCAGGCTGAGCGGCGTGGAGCCGTCCAGATCGGCCTTCAGCACCTTCAATGCGGCCGCGTTCGGCTTATCGACGCGCAGTGTACTTCCGTCCAGAATGCCGCCTTCAAAGATCACCGCCAGCCCTTCGTTGAGCCAATAGGGCACCTCGTACCTCTCGCTCGGGTAGACGTAGTTCCGCAAGTAGGCATGGAAAGACTCGTGGTAGAGGCGGGTCATGGCCTGCCCGGCCGTATCGTTGAAGATGCGAGCCAACTTCTGATCGGACTGCCGGGCCTCGTCTCGCTTCTTTGCAAGTTGCCTTTCAAATTTCGCGCGCTCCCGCGTGAGGGCTTGGCCGATATCCTTGGCCGGAAGATTCTCTTGTTGCAGCTCGATGCGAATGGCTCGCAGTCGATCGTTGAGCCGACGATCCAGATCGGACAAGTCCTTTTGAAGCTGAATATTCTGAGCGAGAATCGGTTTGGCGAGGGTCGCCACATGAGAGAGCTCGCTGTCGATCAGGACCACATTCCGGTCTTCAAGGAAGCAGGCGCGGTTCTCGATCTTCGCTTTCAACCCCAGCTTTCCCTGCACGGCTTGATACTCGGCGAGCGAACCGAGTACGAGCAGGCGCGGCGGCCGCAGCGGCGTTGTCCGCGGCGCGAGGATTTGGCGATAGGCGGCGAATATCTGCTCCGCCCGAACGACCGCGCGGCGCGTACTCTGCTCGTCGGCCGTGCTGTCCAGCGTAAACCACTTGCCGCCGTAATGGCGATAGCTTTGTCCTTCGCCGCTGAAAGCTTCCAGCCGGATCGATTCCATGCGGATCGATTCGATCGTCAAACGGCTGCGGAATTCGTCGATCTGACGTTGAAGCCGAGATCGCTGGTCCCCTTCCAAACGAACCATCGAAACAATCTGATTGCGGTCGAACGGTTGTACGACCAAGTGCGTCTTCTCGCCCGGCGGCTGCACCATGCGAACGAGCGTCAGCCAGTTGGCATCTTCCGACTCGATAAGCCCTTCATAGTGCTTATGACTTACCAAGTCAATCTCCTCGCGAGCGGGCCAGGCGGTGGGCGGGTCGGCAAGCAATTGTGCGTGCAACGTCGCGGCGATGAGAAAGCATGCGGCACTTTCGCCAACGAGCATTACGACAATTCGCGTTGTTACCTTGCTGCACATCATGGCATCGTTCCCAACGTTTGCATCGATCGTACCCATCGCCCAGCGCGACTTCGGTACGGTGCAAACCCAATTATACTGCAACCGTCTGAAAACGAAAGCATTCGTGCCTGCGGGAGGAGACCTGCAAAGTCAGCGAGTGCCGATAAATCCGAGTTGATGGAGGACGGCGATGGGGGCCCACGGGACGAGTTCGGCCGTGGCTCGGGCCGTGCGCGGCTCGAAGCGGCCGAGGCGGAGGCCCGCCTTTCACGGGTCGAACAGGACCGCCAGCGCGGCACCATGCGCAGCAAGGCGGACGGCGTGGTCCTCGAACGCTTCACCAGCAACGAGGGCTATCTTGCGGCGGGAACCAAACTGCTGGAAATCGGCCAGCCCGACGAAATGGAAGTCGAAGCCGACGTCCTTTCGCTGGACGTCGTTTCCGCCAAGGTGGGCAACGCGGTCGAAATTTATGGTCCCGCCATCGGGCAGCCCTCGGTGCGCGGCAAGGTTGCCCGAATCCTTCCGGCCGGATTTACCAAGGTCAGTTCGCTCGGTGTCGAGCAGCAGCGCGTGAAGGTGATTATCCAGTTCGAT
>JANXOJ010000136.1 GCA_025353625.1 Planctomycetota bacterium
TCGAAACTCTTAAACTCGCGGATTCCTCTTTGAGCGATGACGCCATTGAACAAGTTGCCAGAATCGCTCCGCTACGGACCTTGAGCCTCAGTAAGATCGAACTTTCGGCCAAGGGGTTGCAACAACTTCGTCGAGTCAAACAGATCAAGTCGCTGCAACTGGACAAGTTGAAAGTGGACGTTGGCGACATGGTTGCCGTTCTGCAAGATATGGATCGTTTGGAATCGCTGACGCTTTCTCGAATGCCTCTTGGCAACTCGTCCCTCGCCGCACTCGACCGGTTGAAAGATCTCCGCGCCCTCGCATTGCTGGCAACCGATGTTGACGACGACGGCCTATCCCACGTCGCGCGACTCGGCAATCTGCGATCTTTAACGTTGCGCGGTGGCTGGGGCGCGCGGCCGGTGCGGGAAGGCACCCTCCCCGAACTCGATATTATCGATCTTAGTTCAATTCGTTTCACGGATCGCGGGCTTGCCACGATCTCGCCACTTGCCAAGCTAGAAACGCTTGAATTGCCTGGTGCCGGTGTGACGGACGAGGGACTGCGGGCCTTACGGTCGATGCCCGAATTGCGCACGCTTGATCTATCGCATACACGCATCACCGGGGCCGGGCTGACCAGTCTGAACATCCCTGGAAAGCTCCGCAGAATCAACCTCTGCGGCACGGCGGTCGACGATGCCGGCGCGGCCGCCTTAAGGCAGTTTGGATGCCTTAAAGAGCTCGACCTTTCCGAAACAGACGTCACCGAAGCCAGCGTGACGGGCCTTGCCTGCTTGACGCAACTTCGCAGGCTCTCGGTCGCGCAGACCCGAATATCGCAACAGGGGTGTGAGACTTTGCGGCGTGCGCTGCCGAAGTGCGCCATCAACATCCTGAAATGAGGGTGCCGAGGCGATCCGGCAAATTCGCCGATCCTGCAAAATTCGCACTGCCGCGCTCCGCGAGATGAGTACGTTCCGAAAACCCGACACTTATTGATTCGCCGCTCCTAACTCGGATTGCGTCTGGGGTGCTCAATCGGCTGACGCTCGGCTTCGGTTGTAAAGAAGCCCTGCTGCAAAAACCGCAATGTGCTTTGCAGGACCGCTTCATCTTCCACGATGAACGTGTGGCCCACCGGCACGACCCGGAAATCGGCCGCTCCGGTCAAGCGCGTGCTTGCAACCGTTACCGTGCCGTCGTTGTCGCCCGGCAGGAGCGGGCTGTAGCCGCGCCGGTTTCCCGCGCCGCCGGCGATGATTCCAAAGTCGCAGCGCGGCGTCGCCAGATGGGGAGCCAGTTTATCCCAATCGCGCCCCAACTGCTGCCCCGCATTGCCGGCGATCATCTTGAAGAGTGGCACGCGGGCCATCTTTTGCGCCATCTCCGATCGATGGTTCGGCGGCGCGAGCATGACGAACCGCTGGACTCTTTCGTCCATATCGCTCAAGTAGTGCCGCAGCACGATGCCGCCCAGGCTGTGGGTGACGAGGTTGATTTCCTCGATGCCATCGAGGTGATCGATGATTTGCTTCAGTGCTCCGGCCGACTCGGCGATTTTTGTCCGCGTGCTGGCGTAAGAGATATTGAAGATGTTGTATCCGCCGCACTCGTTGAGATAGGCGGCGAGTTTACTCATGGACGCCCTCGTGCGACCGAGGCCGTGTAGCAGGATGACCGCCTTGCCGCGCATGGCTGGAAGTTGTTGCCGAACCTCGATCCGCTCCAGCATGGCCAGACATAGATCGAAGGCACCTGTCGCCTGGCAAGTGTCGTCGCCATCGAGTAGGCGACACCGACCGGAACGGGCGTGTTGCTGGATTCGCCATTGGTGAAAATGGCGAACGTCCGTCCAAAACTGTCTTCCGCCGAGTGTCGGCAAGGCGATGCGTACCGCTCGGTCGCCGGGGCGGGGCATGACGCTAAGTTGCATAAATCCCAATTGTACGGCTCCAAAACGGTCGTTAAATGCTCTTTGCATACCTTACGGGCGTCGTCCCTCGTATCTTATAACGCAATTCTCGGAAAATCCGATAGTTTGCGCCGACGCCTAAAAAAGATGCTATGGTTACTATTGCGACAGGTTCTCTCGTCCCAACAACCTTGGAATTCCCACGTCCGACCGCGATATCCGCCTAGTACGTTCGTCACTAGGCAGCAGGTCGTATCGTGAATTCTCCACCCCCCGGAGGCCGCCATGGCGCATCGAATTCAGTGTCCCCACTGCTCGCAGCAAATCCGCCAAGAGAGTAACCCCGATGGGCCAAACTTTTGCCCCACTTGCCTGCGGCTTTTTAAGATCGCCCATCAGCGAACCGTGCCGGTGTGGACCCTTGGCATTGTCGTCTTTTTGACTGCCCATTGGCAGATCATTATGCGGCAAGCGGGACTTTGACCCGAATCCGCACAAGCGAAGCGCGGAAGATTGGGAGGAAGCCGCCATCGTCCATCCTCGACGGCTTGGAGGATTCGCCCGCTAAACTTCGATCTCTAGGCTAGTGCGGACGCGGTTGTAAATCTCCACCCGCCGGCCAAGGTCTTCCAGGCGAACGACGACGGCAAACGGGATGGGCTGAACTTTGCGCTGCCAGCGTTTGTACGCTGCGATGGCCAAGGTGTAATGGCTATCACTATAGGCCCGCTGATGCCTTTCCCATTCAAATACCGCGTGTTGAACAGTACCACGGGACCGTTTTGGCACGGTGGGCTGGAAGGGCAGTTCTTTCGGCTGCGGCGTTTCTTCTTTATCTGGCAGCAGCAAGTCCGCCAGGGTCTCTTCGTCGGATTCTTCGACGGATTCCGACATCGCGTCAACGATTTCGTCGCGACTCGTATCTCCGCGAAACATCCGCCATTTCAAGTCGGCACCGAGATAGCGTTCCAATCCCCAGCGTTGAACTTCCGGAGCGTGCGCCGCAGTTACGGTAAGACGGCGGCGGTCGCCGAACTCGGCCAACTGTGCGGGAACAGGCACGTCAAAGAATACGACGGTGTTTGGCTCGATATCGCCTTGGTGGTATGCAACGACGGAATAATCGTCGCAGCCCGTGGCGCGGGCATGGTCGGGCAGCCCGTGCCCTAAGAGCATATCGACCTGATCGCGATGCGGCTTGGCGGAAAACGCCCGCCGGATGGGAGTGAGTTCGTCTTTATCCTCGCGCCGCAGGGCCGAATTCACGAGGAACGCACGCAATAGCGAAGCCGATGGCGCTATGCCAAGTGAACGAAGATCGTAATCGATCAACGCCAAGCGGTGCGGCAAAGCTCGTGCCCGTACAATAACTAATCGCGGGCGACAAAGACTTGCTCGCTGCCACAACCTGCAAGCCGCGATTTTCGCGGATTGCACCGAGAGTACCGTCGGAAGCCAGATTGCCACCGTATTCGACGACCTCGGGCTTTATCTCGCGGCGGATGCCGGGACCAGAGCGCGTAAACGGGGACGGTTGATTGCGTAGCGCGATTGCGGTCCAGTCCGTTGCAGCGACGATCTTTGTCGTATGGGCGACCGAGCCTACCGTGAGGGCAAGCGCGGCCTGGCCCGGATCGAGCAATTGCGAGTCCTGTTCGACGAAGTATTTCGGAAACGGTTTCCCCTGCTTGTAAAACTCCGCAATCGTGGCGCGGTCAAGATTGCCGGTACAGGTCACGAAAACTACGTCGTGATCTCGCGAAAGCTGATCGATGCGGCGAGCGACCCACGACTTGCGGGGAAAGCTCTTTCGCGTCGAATCGCCCCATATTTTGCGGTCGTCGCCGACGGCAAGGCAGAATATTCGGACATTCTTTTTGACGAAATGCGTGACGACATCTTCCAGTATTTTTGAGAAGAGCCGTTCGTCCTCAATCTGATTGTCGGCGTCTAGGATTCTCGCGCTTGCGATCCAAACCAACGGCCGGTTGGTCGCACCCGCAGCCAGGTTCAGGCCGTGGTAAGCCGCCAGGGAAGCAACGGCGGAACCGTGGCCGTGCTCGTCGTTCGGGTCGTCGGGCTTCAGCTTGAGAAAGGATTTGGAGAGACTCGGCCGCACACATTTTTCGAGGAACGGGTTTCCCGTCGTCGCGCCGGAGTCAACAACGCAAACGACAGGGGCGTCTCGGGCCGGCGAACCCAGCGGGGCCAGGTCTTGGACGCGAAACTTCTCCGTTATCTCCTGGAAGGTTTGAAACTTCGGGCGTGATTCGACCCAACGGATGCGCTCAATCCATTTGGGAG